>NZ_JBEZHK010000009.1:0-257234 GCF_040650555.1 Streptomyces sp. NPDC048664
AGACCGCGGGCCCAACTCCGCGTAATCCTGGGGTATGACACGGCGGCCCGCTCCCCTCAGGGGGCGCTCCGCCCGGACCTCCGGGGATGCCGGAGACCAGTCGTCTCCGGCACCTCCCGCCGTCGTGTGTCCTGCGTCCTTGCGAACTACAGCGTTCCGAAGCCCACCTTGCGCGGGGCCGTCTCGCCGATCTCCACATACGCGAGACGGTCGGCCGGGACCAGGAGCTTGCGGCCGTGCTCGTCCACGAGGCTCAGCAGCTGCGACTTGCCGGCGAGCGCCTCGGCCACCACGCGCTCGACCTCCTCGGCAGTCTGACCGCTCTCCAGAACGATCTCGCGGGGCGCGTGCTGCACGCCGATCTTGACCTCCACGGCTTTGTCCCTCCGACGGTCAGTGAATGTGCGCGGCCGTCCGCGCCGTACCCGCACACATTAGCCCGGTGAGGGGACCCGTACGCTCCGCACGGGAACGCCAGGAGCGAACAGCCGACGGGAACAAGGGCGCACCACGGCCGTGCGCCCCCGCGGCCCGGGTCAGTGCTGGTCGGTGCCGTGCAGCGGGAATCCGGCGATGCCCCGCCAGGCCAGCGAGGTCAGCAGCTGCACCGCCTGCTCGCGCGGCACGCTGCGGTCGCTGTGCAGCCAGGAGCGCGCCACGACCTGGGCGAGGCCGCCCAGTCCCGAGGCCAGCAGCATGGACTCCGCCCGCGACAGCCCGGTGTCCTCGGCGATGACCTCGCAGATCGCCTCGGCGCACTCGATCGTGACCTTGTCGACGCGCTCGCGCACGGCGGGCTCGTTCGTCAGGTCCGACTCGAAGACCAGGCGGAAGGCGCCGCCGTCGTCCTCCACGTAGGCGAAGTAGGCGTCCATGGTGGCGCGCACGCGCTGCTTGTTGTCGCTGGTCGAGGCGAGCGCGCGGCGCACCGCCTGCAGCAGGGCCTCGCAGTGCTGGTCCAGCAGGGCGAGATAGAGGTCCAGCTTGCCCGGGAAGTGCTGGTAGAGCACCGGCTTGCTGACGCCCGCCCGCTCGGCGATGTCGTCCATCGCGGCCGAGTGGTACCCCTGCGCCACGAAGACTTCCTGGGCGGCGCCCAGCAACTGGTTCCGGCGGGCACGGCGCGGCAGGCGAGTGCCTCGCGGGCGTGCCGCCTCTGTCTGCTCGATGGCTGTCACGCCGCCTCCCAAATCGTCCCTGTGCGGTGTGCGCCGCGCCGCCATCGTACTTTTCGGTAACCCTGCTGTGCGCGGTGCGAACGCAGAATTTCACGGACCGGACCGTCGCGGAAGCGGTACGGAGCGTGCGCGACGGGGCGGGGCGGACGAAAAGCGCCCCGCCACCGGGCCGTGGCCGCCCGTCCCTCGCGGACCGCCGGAGCCCGGCCGGATCACCGGTAGTCGTCCTCGTCGACGGTCACGACGCGCTTCTGCTCCACGAGGTCGGCCTCGTCGGCGCGCAGGACCTCCTCCTCGTGCAGGCGCTCGTCCCGCTCGGGTGAGAGGTCCGTGAGCTGCTCGGCGGCGTCGTTCTCCGGGGCCTCCACGTCCAGCTCGGCGGGCTCGGTCCCCTCGTCGGCGAACGCCTCGGGATCGGTGGGGTCGACGGTCATGGCGGGCTCCCTTCCTAGAACTGCGACAACGTCCCTGAAAGAGGCAGGGTCCACACACTCGGGTGCCCTGCTACGAGCCTAGGAGACACACGATCGGGACGCTATGCACCGCGGGCGTGCCGCTGTGACGGCCGCCACGTGGGCCACTACGTGATCGTCTCGTAACATTGCGGCATGTCTTCGACCGAGCTGCCGTCCGTCCCGGCGTCCACCGTGCTCCCGAGGGTGTCGCCCCTCGAGGTCGAGCAGGGGGAGCGGGTCAGGTCGGTGGGGTTGCCGGGCGTCACGCTGACGGTGCGGTCGAGGCCGCCACGGCGTGCGGGACTGGCGCCCGCGCTGTTCGTCCACGGGCTCGGCGGTTCCTCCCGGAACTGGTCGGCCCTGATGGCGGAACTCGACGGGGTGGTGGACGGCGAGGCCCTCGATCTGCCCGGCTTCGGCGACTCGCCGCCACCGGACGACGGCGACTACTCCGTCACCGGGCACGCGCGCGCGGTCATCCGCCATCTCGACGCCGCCGGGCGCGGCCCGGTGCATCTGCTGGGCAACTCGATGGGCGGCGCCGTCGCCACCCGGGTCGCGGCCGTGCGCCCCGACCTCGTGCGCACCCTCACACTCGTCTCCCCGGCGCTCCCGGAGATCCGCATCCAGCGCGGTGCCGTCCCCACGGGACTGCTCGCACTGCCCGGCGTCGCCGCGCTCTTCACCCGCTGGACCAGGACCTGGACGGCGGAGCAGCGGGTCCGCGGGGTGATGGCGCTGTGCTACGGCGACCCCGGACGCGTCTCCCCGGAGGGCTTTCGCAGCGCGGTGGAGGAGATGGAGCGGCGACTGCTGCTGCCGTACTTCTGGGACGCCATGGCGCGCTCGGCGCGCGGGATCGTGAACGCCTACACGCTGGGCGGGCAGCACGGGCTGTGGCGCCAGGCGGAGCGGGTGCTCGCTCCGACGCTGCTGGTCTACGGCGGCCGGGACCAGCTGGTCTCGTTCCGGATGGCCCAGCGGGCGGCGCGCGCCTTCGCCGGCTCCCGGCTGCTGACCCTGCCGCAGGCGGGACATGTGGCCATGATGGAGTACCCCGAGGTGGTCGCCACCGCCTTCCGTGAACTGCTCGCGGAAGCGGACGAGTTGCCCGAGTCCGCCGCCGGCGCGGCGACCGGGGGCGACGAGACGGACGGATTCGACACCGAGGGCGCGGGGAGCTGAGGCGCGGCGTGGGACGACACAGCCGCAAGGGGCGGGGCAGCAGGACCGACACGGACACCGGAGCCGTGCCCGCGGCGAGGACGGAGGCGCCGGCACACGGCGCCGTGGACGACGACGCGTCCGCACCGCGAACGACGGCCCGTGGGGCCAGGCAGGCCGCGGCCTCGGGTGCCCCGCGGCCGTCCGGGGCTCCGGCCGCGGCGCAGGGGCGCGTGGTCGACGTGCCGACCCCGGCGCGCGGTGTGCCGCGTGCGCCGGACGGCACTCCGGCACGGGGGATACCGCGCCTCGCGGACGGGACCCCGTCCCACGGGGTGCCCCGTGTCCCGGACGCGGACGGCGGCGAGGCCGGCGGGGCGCCGCGCGTGCGGGGCGGCCACCCCCAGCAGCGCGAGTCCGGCGGTGGCTGGGGTGAGCTCGGCGACGGGGCGGCGCCCGCGCCGGCATCGTCCAAGGCGGCGACGCCCGCGGACCGCGCGGCCCGCATCCCCCGTCAGCGGTCGCGGCTCGGCGGCCCGCGCCAGGAGTACGTGGACGCCTTCGACGACGACGTCTTCACCCCCCGCCGCGACGCCACCCCCTCCACGGGCGACGACCCGGCCCGCACGGAGGCCGGGGACGACGCGGGAGCGGACACCCACCCGGCCGGCGGGGCGGCGGACGGGACCGGCGGCGCTTCCGCGACCGAGACCGGCCAGGCCCCGCCCAGGAGGGGTGGCAGGGGCCGCACGATCGCCGGGATCGGGGCCGCCGCCGTCGTCACGGTGCTGGCCCTCGTGGTCGCCGGTCAGTTCACGGGCGGTGCGGGGCGCTCCGCCGCGCAGCCCCCGGCCGGCGACCGGGCGCGCGACGTCCACGGTGTCGCGCCCCAGGGGTCGCCCTCCGCCGTGCCCGGCGCGGAGCCGCTGACGTACGCGCGGGCGATGGCCGTCAAGTACCCGCTCAGTGCGACGCTCAAGGGCCCGGGGACCTTCTCCGCGGTTCCCGGCTCGGCCAAGGCGCCCGGCACGGGCCGCAAGTACACCTACCGCGTGGACGTGGAGGACGGGCTCGGTCTCGACGGAGAGCTGTTCGCGCAGGCGGTGCAGAAGACCCTCAACGACGACCGCAGCTGGGCCCACCAGGGCGCGCGCACCTTCGAGCGGGTCTCCACGGGCAAGCCCGACTTCGTGATCACGCTCGCCAGTCCCGGGACCACCGCCTTCTGGTGCGCCAAGTCCGACCTGGACACGGCCGAGGAGAACGTCTCGTGCGACTCGGCCTCCACCGAGCGCGTGATGATCAACGCCTACCGCTGGGCCCAGGGCTCCAAGACGTACGGCGACGCGATGTACTCCTACCGCCAGATGCTGATCAACCACGAGGTGGGCCACCGCCTCGGACACGGCCACGTCAGTTGCCAGAAGGACGGTGAACTGGCGCCGGTCATGCAGCAGCAGACCAAGTTCCTCGACCACGACGGCATCCACTGCCTGCCCAACCCCTGGCCCTTCCCCCGAGGTTGACTCGTGAGGCGTACGTCACATTGACAGCCTCGTGTCGGCTCACATTGACATACGCAAAGAAGTCCTTCAGGATTTCAACCATGTCGTCCCGTCACGCCTCCGCCCGCGCCGCCATCGAGCTGGCGCTCATCGGCGTGACCGCGCTCTGCGTGGCCGACATCCACTGTCGCTGACGCCCGCCCCTGGCGTTCGCGTCGCGCATCCCCCTCTCTCCGCGGTCCGACGGCTCCTTTCCTGTGATCCGTCGGCCGGTTGATCGGTCTCACTGCTTCTCGACGTCTCGACGCCGGGGCAGACGTCTGCGCTGATCCGTCTCAGCCCTCAGTCATCTGTCTCACCATCCGGCTCGCCCGAGTCATCAGATCGCCCGAATCACCTGATTCGCCCGCGTCATTCGAGAGGTCGTCATTCCGATGCGTCAACCGTCCGTCAGAGCGCGCCGCGTGGCAGCGGCATCCCTCACCCTCGCCGTGGTGACGGCGGGTGCCGCCGCGTGCGGGCCGAAGGACAACGGTGCCGGGGGCGCGGGGGGCGGCTCCACGCCGCACAAGGGCGGCACGCTGACCGTCCTGAACTCCCAGCCGCAGCAGGACTTCGACCCGGCCCGCCTCTACACCTCCGGCGGCGGAAACGTTCCGTCCCTCGTCTTCCGCACGCTCACCACCCGCAACCGTGAGAACGGCGCCGCCGGCGCCAAGGTCGTCCCCGACCTCGCCACGGACACCGGGCGCCCGAGCGAGAACGCCACCGTGTGGACGTACACGCTGAAGAAGGGCCTCACGTACGAGGACGGCACCCCGATCACCTCGGCCGACATCAAGTACGGCATCGAGCGCTCCTTCGCCCCCGAGCTGTCCGGCGGAGCCCCCTACCTCAGGGACTGGCTCGCCGGAGCGGCCGACTACCAGGGGCCGTACAAGGACAAGAAGGGCCTCTCGGCGATCGAGACCCCGAACGCGCGGACCGTCGTCTTCCATCTGAACAAGCCCGAGGGCGAGTTCCCGTACCTGGCCACGCAGACGCAGTTCGCACCCGTCCCGAAAGCGAAGGACACCGGGACGAAGTACGAGGAGCACCCGGTCGCGTCCGGCCCCTACAAGGTCGTGCGCAACCAGAACGACGGCGAGCGCCTCCTCCTGGAGCGCAACACGCACTGGTCGGCGGACGACGAGCGCAAGGCCTACCCGGACCGGATCGACGTGCGCTCCGGCCTCGACTCCTCCGTGATCAACCAGCGGCTGTCCGCGTCCCAGGGCGCGGACGCCGCCGCGGTCACCACGGACACCAACCTCGGACCGGCCGAACTCGCCCGGGTGAGCGGCGACAGGAACCTGGCCGCACGCGTCGGCACCGGCCACTTCGGTTACACGAACTACCTCGCGTTCAACCCGAAGGTCAAGCCGTTCGACGACGCCCGGGTGCGTCAGGCGATCTCCTACGCCATCGACCGGTCCTCGGTCGTCAACGCGGCCGGAGGGTCGGCGCTCGCCGAGCCCGCGACCACCTTCCTGCCCGACCAGAAGTCCTTCGGCCACACGCCCTACGACCTCTTCCCGGCGGGCGCCTCCGGCGACGCGGCCAAGGCCAGGGAACTGCTGAAGGAGGCCGGCCACCCGAACGGGCTGACGATCACCCTGACCCACTCCAACAGCAAGGACTTCGAGACCAGCCCGGAGATCGCGACCGCCGTCCAGGACGCGCTCAAGAAGGCGGGGATCACCGTCAGGCTGCAGGGCCTGGAGGACAACGACTACAAGGACAAGATCCACGACGCCGCGCGCGAGCCGGGCTTCTTCCTCGCCCACTGGGGTGCGGACTGGCCGTCCGGCGGCCCCTTCCTCGCCCCGATCTTCGACGGCCGGCAGATCGTCAAGGACGGCGCGAACTTCAACACCGGCCTGCTGAACGACCCGTCCGTCAACAAGGAGATCGACGCGATCAACAAGCTCACCGATCTCGACGCCGCCGCCAAGCGCTGGGGCGCGCTGGACCGGAAGATCGGTGCGCGGGCCGTCGTCGTGCCGCTGTTCCACCCCGTCTACAAGCGGCTGTACGGCAAGGACGTGCGCAACGTCGTGATCAGCGACTGGACCGGTGTGCTGGACGTCTCGCAGGTGTCGGTGAAGTAGCGCCGTGAGCGAGTCACTCCTCGCCACCCGCGCCCCCGGGACGGACCCGTCCGTCCCGGGGGCGTCGGGGGCCCGTTCGTTCTGGCGGCGGCTGCGCGCGCAGCGCGTCGCCCTGGTCGCGGCGGCCGTCGTCGCCCTGCTCGTCCTGATCGCGCTCGCCGCGCCCCTGCTCACCGCGCTCGAGGGCCAGGACCCCACCACGTACCACCCCGCGCTCGTCGACTCGGCGCGCGGCGGCGCCCCGGTGGGGCCGCTCGGCGGGATCAGCGCCGACCACTGGCTCGGCGTCGAACCCCAGACGGGACGCGACCTGTTCGCGCGCCTGGTCTACGGGGCGCGGGTCTCCCTGGGCGTCGCGCTCGCCGCGACGGTGGTGCAGGTCGCCATCGGCGTCCTCGTCGGCGTCCTCGCCGCGCTCGGCCGTCCATGGGTCGATCAGCTGCTCAGCCGCGCCACCGACATCATCGTGGCCCTGCCGCTGATGATCATGTCGTTGGCCCTGCTCGCGATCGTGCCCTCCGCCTTCCCGAGGCCCGTGCTCGTCTCGCTCGTCATCGGCCTGATCGCCTGGGGCAACATCGCCAAGATCGTGCGCGCCCAGACGCTCGCCGCGAAGGGACTCGACCACGTGGCGGCCGCGCGGCTCAGCGGGTGGAGCACCTGGCACCTCGCCCGCCGGGAGCTGCTGCCCGGTCTGGCCGCGCCCGTCATCACCTACGCCGCCCTGCTCGTCCCCGCGAACATCTCCACGGAGGCGGCCCTGTCCTTCCTCGGCGTCGGAGTGAAACCGCCGACCCCGTCCTGGGGGCAGATGCTGACCGCCGCCGACGTCTGGTACCAGGCGGCGCCGCAGTACCTCCTGCTGCCCGCCGGCGCCCTCTTCGTGACCGTCCTCGCGCTCACCGTCCTCGGCGACGGTGTGCGCACCGCGCTCGACCCGCGCGCGGCCTCCCGCCTGCGCGTCGGCACCGGCCGCAAGCGCGAGACGGCCACCGGCGGGGACCGGCCCGGGCGCGGGGACCGGCCCGGGCGCGGGGACCGGCCCGGGAACGAGAGCCGGCGTGAGGGCGCGGACCCGCGCCCGACTCCGGAGGGACACACGAAGGGAGGGGCCGCGTGAACGGCTTCGGCGGATTCGTCCTGCGCCGCGCCCTCGGCGCCACGGTCACCCTGTTCGCCCTCTCGGTGATCATCTACGTCGTCTTCTACGCCACCCCCGGCAACGTCGCCCAGATCAGCTGCGGCCCGCGCTGCTCGCCCGAGCAGGTGCACCAGGTGGCGCAGCAGCTGCGGCTCGACGACCCGATCCACCTGCGCTACTGGCACTTCCTGGAGGGCATCCTCGCCGGCCAGGACTACTCCACCGGCACGGCTCTCCAGCACTGCCCGGCACCCTGCCTCGGGCTGTCGTACCAGAGCGACCAGCAGGTCACCCAGCTGATCCTCGCGAAGCTCCCGGTCAGCCTCTCCCTCGTGCTCGGCGCGATGGTCCTGTGGCTCGCCCTGGGAGTCGGCACCGGCATGCTCTCCGCATGGCGGCGCGGCAGGCTCACCGAGCGGGTGCTGACCGCCGTCACCCTGGCGGGCACGGCCACGCCCGTCTTCGTCATAGGCCTCGTCCTGATGATCGTCGTCTGCGGTCAGCTCGAACTGCTGCCCTTCCCGCAGTACGTCGCCTTCGGCGACGACCCCGAGCAGTGGGCGTGGAACCTGCTGCTGCCCTGGCTCTCGCTCGCCCTGATCGAGGCGGCCACCTTCGCCCGGCTCACCAGGGCGTCGATGCTGGAGGCGCTCGCCGAGGACCACATACGGACCTTCCGGGCCTACGGCGTCCCGGAGCGCTCGGTCATCGGCCGGCACGCCCTGCGGAGCGCGCTCGCACCGGTCATCGCGCTGAACGCCAACACCTTCGGCTCGGCCGTCGGCGGCGCGGTGCTCACCGAGACCCTCTTCGGGCTCCCCGGCATCGGACAGGAACTGGTGCACGCGGTGGCGGTCGTGGACCTGCCGGTCGTGGTCGGCATGGTCCTGGTCATCGGCTTCTTCGTCGTCATCGCCAACGCCGTCGCGGACGTCCTGTTCGCGGTGGCCGACCGACGGGTGGTACTGACATGAGCGAGCTCCACGACGGCCGGGCACCCCTGGTGGACGTGCGCGGACTGACCGTCGAGTTCGGTGCGCTGCGCGCCGTCGACGACCTCTCCTTCCAGCTCGGCACGGGCGCCGCGCTCGCCCTGGTCGGCGAGTCCGGCTCGGGCAAGTCCACCGTCGCCTCCGCGCTGCTCGGCCTGCACCGGGGGACCGGCGCCAGGGTGCGGGGCGCGATCCGGGTGGCCGGGACCGACGTCACGGAAGCGTCCGACGACGGGCTCAGGCGACTGCGCGGGGGCAAGGCCGCGATGGTCTTCCAGGACCCCCTGTCCTCGCTCGACCCCTACTACGCGATCGGCGACCAGATCGCCGAGGTGTACCGGGTCCACACGCGCGCCTCCCGGCGTGCCGCTCGCGCGCGTGCCGTCGAGGTGCTGGACCGGGTGGGTATCCCGGACGCGGCACGCCGCTCCCGGGCCCGCCCGCACGAGTTCAGCGGCGGGATGCGCCAGCGCGCCCTGATCGCCATGGCGCTCGCCTGCGAGCCCGAACTGCTGATCGCCGACGAACCGACCACCGCGCTGGACGTGACCGTCCAGGCCCAGATCCTCGACCTGCTGCACACCCTGCGGCGGGAGACCGGGATGGGGCTGCTGCTGGTCACCCATGACGTGGGGGTCGCCGCCGAGAGCGTGGACGAGGTGCTCGTCATGCGCGGCGGGAAGGCCGTCGAACGAGGGCCGGTCGCCGCCGTCCTGGGGGCGCCCCGGCAGCAGTACACGAAGGACCTGCTGGCGGCGGTGCCGCGCGTGGACGCGCCCCGCGTCTCCTCGGGGGCGGCCACGGACGACGTCGTCATCGAGGCCGCCGGACTGCGCCGCGAGTTCGGGCGCGGCAGGCGGAGGTTCGCCGCCGTGGACGACGTGTCGCTCACGGTCCGCCAGGGCGAGACCCTCGGCGTCGTGGGGGAGAGCGGCAGCGGCAAGACCACCCTGGGACGCATGCTGGTCGGGCTGCTGGAGCCCACGTCCGGCGAGGTCCGCTACGAGGGCGGCGTGCGCTCGCGCCCCGGGCCGGCCGTGCAGATGGTCTTCCAGGACCCCGTCTCCTCCCTCAACCCCCGCCGCAGCGTGGGCGAGTCGATCGCCGACCCGCTGCGGGCCCGCGGCGAGCGGGACGAGCGGGCCGTGCGGGACCGGGTGTGCGGACTGCTGGAGCGCGTGGGTCTCGAGGGCGCGCACTACGACCGCTATCCGCACGAGTTCAGCGGCGGCCAGCGGCAGCGCGTCGGCATCGCGCGGGCGCTCGCGGCCGATCCACGCGTCATCGTCTGCGACGAGCCCGTCTCCGCGCTCGACGTCACCACCCAGGCCCAGGTCGTGGCCCTGCTCGGCGAGTTGCAGCGCGAACTCGGACTGGCGCTCGTCTTCGTGGCGCACGATCTGGCCGTCGTGCGCCAGGTCAGCGACCGGGTCGCGGTGATGCGCCGCGGGCGGATCGTCGAGTACGGGACCGCCGACGAGGTGTACGGCGCACCCCGCGACCCCTACACGCGACAGCTCCTGTCCGCGGTACCGGCCCTGGACCCGGCGGTCGCGGCCAGTCGGCGCGCGTCCCGCGAACAGGCGGTCCCCGTCGGCGACCCGGCGTGATCTAGCGAACTCCTAGCGCGACCCAACGCGCGCCACGCGGGAAAGTTACGTCCGTTCACCCCTTCTGGTGGCGCGATGGACAACCGTCCGTCGCGCCACCGCCCTGTCCGCATACGTTCTTCCCGCTGCGAGCCGCCGGAAGGAGTGGCGGCTCCCCAACGGGAGATCGGGGGTGCACTCGTGCGCATCGGACTCATCACGGAGGGTGGTCATCCGTATGTGAGCGGTGACGCCGGACTCTGGTACGACCGGCTCGTACGCGGGCTGGGGCAGCACGAGTTCGACGTCTACGCGCTCGGCCGCACCGGGCGCCAGGAGGCGGGGGGCGCGGTCCCGCCGTCGGGCGCCCGCCGGGTGCGGACGGCGCCCCTGTGGACGGCGGGTGCGGACGGGGCCGCGCTGGGCCGCCGGGCGCGGCGCCGTTTCGGTGAGGCCTACGGGGAGCTGGCGGCCGTGCTGTGCGCGGTGCCCGAGCCCGTGAGGTCCCCGGGCACCTCCTCGGCGCCCGAACCGGCCGATCCCGAGGCGGACCGTTTCCGCAGCGCCCTGTACGCGCTGGCCGAACTCGCCCGCGACGAGGGCGCGCTGGCCGGCGCCCTGCGCTCCGAGACGGCCCTGCGCGCCCTCGAAAAGGCCTGCAGGGCACCGCGCGCGCCCCGCGCGGCGCGGGTGTCCGAGCTGCTCGACATCGCCGTACAGGTGGAACGGGCCCTGCGCCCCCTCTCGCTCGACTGGTACGAGGACGACGCGCTCGGCGCGGTGGACCTCTGCCACGCCACGACCGGCGGCGCCCCGGCCCTCACCGGTCTGCTCGCCCGGCACTTCACCGGTGTCCCCCTGCTGGTCACCGAGTACGGCGCACAACTGCGGGCGCACTACCTGGGCACGCCGGGCGGGCCGGAGGCCGGCTCGCCGGTGCGCGCGCTGCTCGCCTCGCTGCACCGCAGGATCGCCGCGGAGGTGTACCGCACGGCCGCCTGCGTCACCCCCGGCAACGCCCACACCCGCCGCTGGCAGGAACGGTGCGGCGCGGACCGGTCCCGGTCGCGCACGGTCCACCCCGGCCTGGAGGCGTCCCGGTTCGCGGAGGTCGGGGAGTCCCCGGACCGCTCGGACCCGCACACCCTGCTCTGGGTCGGCCGCGTCGAGCCCGGCAAGGACCTCGTCTGCCTGCTGCACGCCTTCACACGGATCCGCGCGCAGGTGCCGAGGGCCCGGCTCAGGCTGGTCGGCGCCCCGGCGGACGCCGCCGGCCGGGCCTATCTCGGGCACTGCAAGGCACTCGCGGCCCAGCTCTTCCCCGACGAGGCGGAGGGCGTGCACGACGTCGGCGACAACCCGGTGTCCTTCGAGGAGTCGGGCGGACCGGGAGCCCCCGACCTGGCGGACGTCTACGCGGCCGGGGCGGTCGTCGTCCTGTCGAGCGTGGCCGAGGGGTTCCCGACCGGTCTGGTGGAGGCGATGCTCTGCGGCCGCGCGACGGTGTCCACGGACACGGGCGCGGTGCTGGAGGTGATCGGCGGAACCGGTCTCGTGGTGCCGCCGCGCAACCCCCGGGCGCTGGCGCGGGCGTGCGTGGCGCTGCTGAAGGACCCCGAGCGCCGTGCGCGCCTCGGGGCCGCCGCCCGGGCCCGCGCTCTCGAACTTTTCACCGTCGAACAGAACATCGAAGCATTTCGCGGCATCTATCTGGAGATCGTCTCCCGCACACCGGTGCGCCGTGTGCTCGTGGACGACGCGGGTGCCCCCCTGCCCTTCGGCGCCCCGGCGGAGTCGCACGTGCCCGGCCTGTGGGCCAGGACGCGAGCGCCCGGTGGACGGCCCCGCTGGGCCTGGGCACCGCGTGAGACCGCCACCGCCCCCGTGCGCGCCACCGGCCGGTCCCAGAAACCCGTCACGGTGGCGGAGGGTGCCGGATGAACGACACGGGAGAACTGGACCGCCTCGCCGCTCCGACCGGCCCCGGCCCTCGCGGCCGTGCCGCAGACCCGGTCACCTCCCTGATGCGCCGGCACCACGACCTGTGCGCACGCGCCGTCGACCCCCTGGAGATCGCGGCCGGTCTGGAGGCGCACGGACTGACCGACCGCGCCGCCGGCCGCTTCCGGCACCGGGACGTCTTCTCCCTCGCCGAGGAGATGTACGCGCGTGCGCCACGCGCCGGCCGCCCGACCCCGGCACCCCCCACCGCGGCACGCGTCCCGCTCGACCACTGGGCCTGGGACCTCCTCTCCCTGCTGCCGGGCGCGCTGGGCGCGGCCACCGTGACCGGACTGCGGTGCACGCAGGGCGCTCCGCGTGCCGCCGTCGCCGCGCTCGGCGTCCTCGCCGTGGCACTGGGCCTGCGCACCGCGCTCGCCCGCGGCGCCCTGCGCACCCGGGGCCCGGCGGCGGCCCGTGGCGCCGCCTTCACCCGGCGCACGTCCCTCGTGCTCGGCGGGTGCACGACCTGGCTGCTCGGGTACGCCCTCCTCGGTGACGGACTGCTGCGCACGGCACTGGACGGCGGCCCCGACGGTCCCTGGCCCCGCGCCACCGCCCCCGTCCTCGCCCTGACCCTGGCCTGCCTGCCCGCCGCCTGGTGCGCCCGCCTGTTCGCGATACGCGTGCGGCGCGGGCTGGCCGTCAGCCGCGGCCTGAAGGAGTTCGCGTCCGCGCTCACCCCCGTGCTCCTCGGTGTGCTCGGACTCTTCCTCTGCGCCCTTGGGGCCCTGCTCGCCCTGTGCGGGGCCCTGCTGGACGAACCCGCCGGGTACGCGGGAGCCGTCGCTCTCGGCGCGTCGGCGCTGCTCGCCCGGCTGCTGGTCACGCACGGCTCCCGGCGCGGGCCCGCCGCCGTCCTCGGCGCCGCGAGCGCCGCCGAGGCCCTGAGCCTGGCCATCGCCCTCGCCGGCCGGCTCCCCGGCTGCTCGGCCCTGGCCGCGCCGGTGCGCACCCTGGCCGACACCGGGGGCGCCGCCGCCGTACCCGCCCTGATCTGCGCCTCGGCCGCCCTGACCCTGCTGGCCCTCGCGATCCGCACCCTGACCCGGGCCTCCGCCAACGCCCACCCGCCCGGATCACCCTGAGCGGCGGTTCACGCCCCCCGTCACCGACGTCAGGGGCCGCGACGCCACCCGGGACCCCCGTCCCGGCCACACCTCTCCCGCGGGGCCGACACCGCGGGCCCTCTCATTGCACGGCACCACCTCTGAAGGAGACCGCTAGATGATCACCTCCCGAACCGGAGAATCCGCCCCGGGAGCTGCCCGATGAGGGTCCTGCTGATCGGAGCCAACGGATACCTCGGCCGCTTCGTGGCCGACCGCCTGCTCGCCGACCCGGCCGTGCAGCTCACCGCGCTGGGCCGCGGCGACGACGCCGACGTGCGGTTCGACCTCGCCTCCGGCAGCCCCGGCGCGCTCACCCGCTTCCTGGACGCCGTGCACCCCGGAGTCGTCATCAACTGCGCCGGGTCCATCCGGGGCGGCGCCCGGGAACTCACCCGGCACAACACCGTCGCCGTCGCCACGGTCTGCGAGGCCCTGCGCCGCAGCGGATGCGGGGCCCGGCTGGTCCAGATCGGCTGCGGCGCCGAGTACGGCCCCAGCCAGCCCGGCTCCTCCACGGCCGAGGACGCCATCCCGCGCCCCGGCGGCCCCTACGGCGTCAGCAAGCTCGCGGCGACGGAACTGGTCCTCGGCTCCGGACTCGACGCCGTCGTGCTGCGGGTGTTCTCACCCGCCGGGCCCGGCACCCCCGCGGGATCCCCGCTCGGCCGGCTCGCCGAGGCGCTGCGCCGGGCGATGCAGTCCGGTGACGGCGAGCTCAAGCTGGGCGGCCTGGGCGTCCAGCGTGACTTCGTCGACGTCCGCGACGTCGCCCGCGCCGTGCACGCCGCGTCCCTGTCCGCCGCCCAGGGCGTGATCAACATCGGCGCCGGCCGCGCCGTACGCCTGCGGGACGCCGCCGCCGTCCTCGCCCGTGTGGCCGGCTACGGCGGCAACCTGCACGAGCTGGACGGCCCTGTCCACCCGATGCGCCCCGCCATCGGCCATCCGCGCAGCGACCCGGAGCACGCTCCGCCGATCGCCTACCCCTACCCGGACGGCTGCGGCAGCTGGCAGCAGGCCGATGTGCGCACCGCCCGCGACCGCCTGGGCTGGCGGCCCCGGATCAACCTGGAGGAGTCGCTCGCCGACATCTGGATGGAGGCGGCATGCCGCATCTGACCAGCGCCCCGGCGGACACCGCGAGCACCGGACTGGGGGTGGGACTCGGCATTCCCGGCTACGCGCACCCCCTCGTGGCGCCCCTCGAATGGGGTGAGCTGTCCCGTCCCGGCACTCCGGTGCACTGGGCCGTCCTCAATGTGAGCGGCGGCCCCGGCACCCGGCCCGATCCGCACTGCCTGGAGGCCGCGGCGCGACTGCGCAACGCCGGCGTCCGGGTCCTGGGCCACCTCGACGTCCGCCACGGCACCCGCCTGCCCACCGACATCCTCCTGGAGGCGCAGCGGTATCTGGACTGGTACCGGGCCGACGGCTTCCTGCTGGACCGGTGCCCGACCCAGCGCGCCGCGCTGCCCGCGATCCGCCGCACCGTCACCGCGCTCCGCTCGCTCTTCGCCCCGGCCCCCGGACACCTCGTGCTGGGGCACGGCGCCCACCCGTACCCGGGCTACGCGGAGAACGCGGACCAGCTGGTCACCTTCCGCGGCTCCTGGAGCGACTACCGCTGGTCGCAGGTGGCCGAATGGACCGCCGACTACCCGGCCGACCGCTTCTGCCACTTCGTGCACGGGGTGCCCCGCGGCCATCTGGAGGAGGCGCTGCGCATCGCGCGCTGGCAAGGGGCGGCCACCATCTGGTTCACGGACCGCACGGACCTGGGCGGCCGCATCGACCCGTTCGAGACGATGCCCGGCTACTGGGACGACATCGTCTCGCGCCTCGGAACGGGTGTCTCGGAATGAAGAAGGGCGTGGCAGTGTTACGGAGAGAACAACCGTAGTGTTTGACCGACCAACGGAGTCCCCGTGTCGCTGCCACCCCTGGTCGAGCCGGCCGCCGAGCTCACCGTAGACGAGGTTCGCAGGTACTCCCGCCACCTGATCATCCCCGACGTCGGGATGGACGGGCAGAAGCGGCTGAAGAACGCGAAGGTGCTGTGTGTGGGCGCCGGCGGACTGGGCTCGCCGGCGCTGATGTACCTCGCCGCGGCCGGTGTGGGAACGCTCGGCATCGTGGAGTTCGACGAGGTCGACGAGTCGAACCTGCAGCGTCAGATCATCCACAGCCAGTCCGACATCGGCCGGTCCAAGGCCGAGTCCGCGCGCGACTCGGTCAAGGGCATCAACCCGTACGTGGACGTGATCCTGCACGAAGAGCGGCTCGAGGCCGACAACGTGATGGACATCTTCAGCCAGTACGACCTGATCGTCGACGGCACGGACAACTTCGCGACCCGGTACCTGGTCAACGACGCGTGCGTGCTGCTGAACAAGCCCTACGTGTGGGGTTCGATCTACCGCTTCGACGGCCAGGCCTCCGTCTTCTGGTCCGAGCACGGCCCCTGCTACCGCTGCCTTTACCCGGAGCCCCCGCCGCCGGGCATGGTCCCCTCCTGCGCCGAGGGCGGCGTCCTCGGCGTGCTGTGCGCGTCCATCGGCTCCATCCAGGTCACCGAGGCGATCAAGGTCCTCACCGGCACCGGCGAGCCGCTGGTCGGCCGGCTGATGATCTATGACGCCCTGGAGATGCAGTACCGCCAGGTCAAGGTCCGCAAGGACCCGAACTGCGCGATCTGCGGCGAGAACCCGACCGTCACGGAGCTCATCGACTACGAGGCCTTCTGCGGTGTCGTCTCCGAGGAGGCCCAGGCGGCGGCGGCCGGTTCGACGATCACTCCCAAGCAGCTCAAGGAGTGGATCGACGACGGCGAGAACATCGAGATCATCGATGTCCGCGAGCCGAACGAGTACGAGATCGTCGCCATCCCCGGCGCCCGGCTGATCCCGAAGAACGAGTTCCTGCTGGGCACCGCCCTGGAGAGCCTTCCCCAGGACAAGAAGATCGTCCTGCACTGCAAGACGGGTGTCCGCAGTGCGGAGGTCCTCGCCGTCCTGAAGTCGGCCGGCTTCGCGGACGCGGTCCACGTGGGCGGCGGAGTGATCGGCTGGGTCAACCAGATCGAGCCGGACAAGCCGGTGTACTGACCACCCCTCCGGTGGGACGCGGAGCGACTCCGCGGCCCACCGGCGGCCGTGTCAGGAGCACACAGCGCCGTCCTTCGGGGCCTTTCCGTCCAGCAGGTAGGCGTCGACCGCCGAGTCCACGCAGTCACTGCCGCTGCCGTACGCCCCGTGACCCTCCCCCTTCCAGGTCAGTTCGACGCCGACGCCCTTGCCGAGTCCGTCGGCCATCTTCCGCGCGCCCTCGTACGGGGTCGCCGGGTCCCCGGTGTTGCCGACCACGAGCACGGGGGCCGCGCCGGGAGCGCTGACCTCCGGGTGGTCGAACTGACCGGCCACCGGCCAGTCGTGGCACCAGCCGGCCGTGTCCCAGTCCAGGAAGGCGCCGAACACGGGGGAGATCCTCTCGAACTCCGGCAGCAGCTCCTTCACCTCACGGGCCGTCGGCCGCTGCTTGTCGTCCAGGCACGATATGGCCCGCTGGGAATGCGTCGTGGTGCCGTAGTGCCCCGCGGCGTCCCGCTCGTTGTAGCCGTCGGCCAGCCTCAGCAGCGCGGAGCCGTCACCCGCCTCGGCCGACTGCAGCGCGACGGTGAGCGCGGGCCAGCTGTCCCTGCTGTACAGCGGGAGGACGACGCCGGTGACGGCCAGGGACTGGGTGAGCTTGCGTCCCGACGCAGTGGTGAGCGGCTTGGCGTCGAGTCGCTTCAGCAGGGCCGCTATCTTCCGGGAGCCCTTCTTCGGGTCCTGCCCGGTCGACCTCAGGTAGTCGTCCAGCGCGCGCTGGAAGCCGCGGGCCTGGTTCTTCGCGTGGCCGACGCTGTCGGCGGTCGGGTCCACCACGGCATCCAGCACCGCACGGCCCACGTGCTTCGGGAACAGGTGCGCGTAGACACCGCCGAGTTCGGTGCCGTAGGAGATGCCGAAGTAGTGCATCGTCGTGTCGCCGAGGACCTGGCGCATCAGATCCATGTCGCGTGCGGTGTCGGTCGTCGAGACATGGGAGATCAGCCTGCCCGCGGCCTTTGCGCAGCCCTTGCCGAAGTCGGCGGCGTCGTCGAGGTACGCCTTCTCCTCGGCGGCGTCGTCCGGTGTCGCGTCGAGGGGCTCGGCGGCCTTGACGGCCTTGTCGTCGCGGCAGCGGATTCCCTCGCTCGCCCCGACACCGCGGGGATCCCAGCTGACGAGGTCGTAGCGCGCGTGGAGTCGGGTGGCCGTGCTCGCGTACGAGGGCAGGGCCGAGACACCGGAACCGCCGGGGCCGCCGAAGTTGAACAGGAGCGACCCGATGCGCCGGCCCCCGGTCGCCTGGGAGCGGATCAACGCCAGGCCGATCGTCTCGCCGTCCGGCTTCGACCAGTCCAGCGGCACCTTCATGGTCGCGCACTGCCAGCCGCCGCCCGGCGCCGACGCGCCTGTGCAGCGGCCCCAGCGGAGCTTCTGCGCGGTGAGCGAGGACGGCAGCCCCGAGACCGCGGTCGGTGACGCCGCGTGCGAGCGGGCCCCGCCCTTCGCGTCGTCCTGCCCCGCGCCGGACGCACCGCTGCCGCAGCCGGTCATCAACAGCGCCGCGGCTACCGCGGCGGCGCTTCGAGCGAAACGTGACATAGTGACCCCCCTGACGCGCTCCCCGGTCGGATCGGCGGGAAGCAGTCAGGCCATGGTAGACAGATCGAACCGAGCCCATCTTCACCTGTGGAAAACCTGCTGAACTGCGCTTTTTCCGGTGATCGTCGCGGCGATCGCCGCCGTCCGCCGCTCCGGCCGCGAGGGCGGTCCGGCCGGAGCGGGGGCCGCGTCTGCTAGGTGCAGACGGCGCCCGTCGAGGGGACCTTGCCGTTCAGCAGGTAGCCGTTGACGGCGTTCTGCACGCACTTGTCCCCGCTGTCGTAGGAGCCGTGCCCCTGGCCCTTGTACGTCAGCTCGACGCCGACTCCCTTGCCCAGCGCCTGCACCATCCTCGCCGCGCCCTCGTACGGGGTGGCCGGGTCGCCGGTGTTGCCGACCACCAGGATCGGGGCGGCACCGGGCGCGCTCACGGTCGGATGGTCCCAGGCCCCCTGTACCGGCCAGCCGGCGCAGCTGAGCAGGCCCCAGCCCAGGTAGTCGCCGAACAGCGGGGAGGCGGCGCGGAACCGCGGCAGCCTCGCCTTCACGTCCGCGATGGTGTACCGGGGCTTCTGGTCCGCGCAGTTGATGGCGATGTTGGCGGGGATGAGGTTGCTGTACTGGCCGTTCTCGCTGCGTCCGTTCAGCGAGTCCGACAGCAGCATCAGCACCTTGCCGTCGCCGGCGTACGCCTGCTGCAGAGCCGCGGTGAGGTAGGGCCAGAAGTCCTTGGAGTACAGGGCCTCGGCGATGCCGTTGGTCGCCGCGGTCTGGGTCAGCCTGCGCGGGTAGACGCCCGGCAGCGGCTTGGTGTCCAGGCTCTTCAGCAGCTTGGCGATCCGGCTCTCCACGTCGCTCTTCGTCGTGCCGACCGGGCATCCCGCGTGCGAGACGCAGTCCTTGGCGTAGTTGTCGAGCGCCAGCTGGAACCCCTTGGCCTGGCCCAGGGAGCTCTCGACGGGGTCCTCGGTCGGGTCGACGACCGCGTCGAGCACGGCCCGCCCGACGTTGTGGGGGAACAGGTGCGCGTAGACGCCGCCGAGTTCGGTGCCGTACGAGATGCCGAAGTAGTGCAGCTTGGTGTCGCCGAGCACCTGGCGCATCAGGTCCATGTCGCGGGCCGCGTCGGTGGTGCGCACATGCGGCAGCACCTTGCCGGAGCGCGCCTGGCAGGCGTTGTTGAAGTTCTTGGTGTTGCTCAGATACGTCCGCTGCTCGGCCGGGGTGTCGGGCGTCGCGTCCTGCTGGAAGAACGTGTCGAGCTGCTTGTCCGTCTCGCAGAGCACGGGCGCGCTGCGGCCGACTCCGCGCGGGTCGAAGCTGA
Source organism: Streptomyces sp. NPDC048664 (assembly GCF_040650555.1). Lineage (NCBI taxonomy): Bacteria > Bacillati > Actinomycetota > Actinomycetes > Kitasatosporales > Streptomycetaceae > Streptomyces > Streptomyces sp. NPDC048664. The sequence goes on from NZ_JBEZHK010000009.1 coordinate 19,300, forward strand.
CCAGGTCGTAGCGGGTGCGCAGGGTCGAGTAGTCCTGGGCGAAGGCGGGCAGCGCGCTGACGCCGGAGCCGCCGGGGCCGCCGAAGTTGAAGATGAGCGAGCCTATGCGCCGGCTGGGTGGCCCGCTCGCCTTCGCCCGGATCAGCGCGATGCCGATCGTGGGGCCGCTCGGGTTGTTCCAGTTCAGCGGCGCCTTCATGGTGGCGCACTGCCAACGGCCGCCGTCGGGCAGCGGCGCGGGGGCGCTGCCGCCCCCTTCCGCCTCGGACGGCGCCGGGCAGTCCGTCCAGGTGAGCCTCTGGTGGGACAGGTCCAGCGTCGGGGGCGAGAGGTCCACGCCGTCCGAGGTCGCGGTGGCGCAACCCGTCAGGAAGGGGGACACGACGGCGGCGGTGGCGGCCACGGAAAGGGCGCGGATCCGGAGAGGGTTCGGCATGCCCCCATCGTGCGGTCGTCCGGCGTGGCGCGCTCCGGGACAAGGTCCGTGCGGGTGAGTCCCCTGCCCCGGGTCGCGTGTCGCGTTGCGCGCGGACTGCTCTCCGCACCCGCGTGCGACGGCCGTCGGTCGGCTCCCGCGGCGCGCGCGGTGCCCGCGCCGCGGGCGCCCTACAGGGCGCCCTTGCGGGTGAGGTGGTTGAAGAACAGCCAGCCCGGAAGGACCGGCAGCCACAGCGTCATCAGCCGGTACAGCAGCACGGCGGGCGCCGCGACCTCCTTGGGCAGGCCCACGGCGATCAGGCCGACCGTCAGGGTCGCTTCGACCGCGCCCACACCGCCGGGCGTGGGCGCGGCGGAACCGAGGGCGTTGCCCGCGAGGAAGACCACCGCGACGCTCGCCAGGCTGAGCGTGGTCGGCTCCTCGTGTCCGAAGGCGCGGATGGAGGCGTCCAGGCACATCACGAACGAGGCGGTGAGCAGCAGCATGCCGCCGATGCCCGTGACCAGCTTCTGCGGCCGTTGCAGCACATCGAGCATGCGCGGTACGACACCCGCGAACAGCGACCTGACGCGCGTGGACACGAACTTGCGCAGGAACGGCACCGACGTCACCACCAGGACGAGCACCGCGACCGTGAGCAGACCGGCGATGACCGTGCGGGACGGCGACAGGGACGGGGTCTTCTCGGTTCCCGTGAGATAGCCGAACGACAGCAGCATCAGGATGTGGCAGCCGAGCCCGAACAGCTGCGACGCGCCGACGCTGGCCACCGCGAGGCCCGGCCGCACCTTCGCGCGCTGGAGGAAGCGCGTGTTGAGCGCGACACCGCCGACCGCCGCGGGGGCCACGATCTTCACGAACGACCCGGCGACCTGCGCCGCCACGGTGCGCCAGAACGGCACCCGCTCGGGCACGAAGCCCAGCAGCGCCATCGCCGCCGCGACATAGCTGAACGCGGAGAAGAGCGCGGCCGCCGCGACCCAGCCCCACTCGGCGTGGGCGAAGAGCGTGCCGAACTCGATGTGGGTGAGCTGCGTCAGCAGGAAGTACGCGCCGATGGCGCCGGCGATGAAACTGATCAGCGTGCGCGGCCGCACCCGCTCCAGCCGGGCCGGCTCCACCGGGGCCTGCGGCCGGATCCGCAGCACCTGGTGGCGGATCTGGGTGAGCAGGTCCTCCTCCCGCGCCTCGTCGAGAGCCTCGTCGAGCGCGCGCTTCTCCGCCCGCTGCTCGGCACGAGCGGCCTTCTTGTCCGGCTTGGTCTGCTTCTCGGCCTTGTTCCGCTGCTCGACGGAGGTCTCGGGCTCGTCGCCGCTCTCCTGCGACCGTGCGGCCTTGGTCTGGCGCGACGCCTCCAGGACCGCCTCCCGCTCCCGCTCGGCCCGCTGCCGGGCCAGTTTCCTGAGCGTCGCGCGCGTGGAGCGGGTCAGCGCGATGGGCTGCAGCAGGGGCAGGCAGTCGGCGACCGCGTCCGGGCCGAGGACACCGACGGCGGACGCGACCGCGCGCTCGGCACCGACCCGCAGCCCGAGCGTTGCCAGGAGCTGGGCGATGTCCATGCGCAGCACCAGGTCACCGGCCGCGATCTCGCCGTTGCGCAGGTCCGTCAGGACGAGGCTGCCGGAGGGGTCCACCACGATGGCGTCACCGGCGAGGCGGCGGTGCGCGATGCGCCGGGACTGCAGGGCGCGCACCTGGTGCCAGGTGTCGTGCAGCAGCTCGTCCGTGATCTCGTCGTCGGCGAGCTGGTCCAGCGTCCGGCCGCCGGTGTGCTCGTAGACGAGCATCACGGCGTCGGGGCCGAGCTCGGAGGTCGCGATCAGCTTCGGCGCGTTGGCGCCGGCCGCGATGGCCGCGTACGCCAGGAGCGCCTCCTGCTCCAGGGCCTGGCGCAGCGACTGCAGGCTGCTGCGGGTGGTGATGCCGCGCAGCGTCAGCCGCCGCCACACGCGGTAGAAGAACCCCTGGGCCTGCTGCTCACGGTCCACGACGGTCACGTCGAGGGGCGCGCCGTCCTCCAGGGTGACGAAGTAGCGTCGGCCGCGGTCGCCGCCGTCTGCGGTGTCGGGCACGTCCTCGCGCGCCGCGCTGACGGGGCGGAAGCCGACGGTGCGCAGCCCGGCCATCAGGGTCCGCCCCGTGGGCTGCACGTTGGGTGAGCCGACCGCGTAGAGCGTTCCGGCGGCGACGCTCCAGCCGATCAGCACCGTCAGGATGATCGAGAAGGGGGTCGTGTAGCCGGTGACCAGCATCGAGAAGGCGTCGAGCAGGAGGACCACCCACAGCACGGCCCGCCAGCGGGGTCTGCGGGACATGCCCACGGCCGTCATATAGGCGATGACGGGTGCGAGGTAGCCGTGCACGGGGTCGGTCAGGGCGTGGATGTCGCCGGGGGAGGGCTGGGTCAGCGCGTCCTGGATGGACGGCGGGGCGGCTTTGGCCACCCACAGGTCGGTGGCGAGCGTCACGCCGTGGGCGAGTACCGCCGCGAGGACGCCGTCGGCGATGCGCAGCCCGTCCCGCTTGATCAGCCGCTCGATGGCGAAGGCGACCGGCACCAGCAGGATCGCGATGCTGGACGCCAGGCCGGCGAGCTTGATCAGCAGATCGGGTGCCTGGCCGGTGCCCTTGTTGATGTCCTGTTCGAGTCCCGACGTGGTGCCGTGCGCGAACGCGGCGATCGCGAGGAGCACCGCGATCGACAGCACGCCCACCAGCAGGCGCATCAGGTCCGAAGGGCGGTGCACGCGCGCGGGGAGCAGCGGCTCGTCGCCCTCGACGGCGTCGCTGTGGGCGTCCGCGCGGTGCTCGTCGGCGCCGCCCGGCGGCGTGTCGCTCTCGCGGTCGCCCGCCTTGCGGCCGCCGTCGGCGGTGTCAGGGCGCGACGAACCCGCGGAGGTGCCCTCCGCACCGTCGGGACGCACACCCTGCTGCTTCATCGTCTCTTCTTGATCTCGTATCACCAGTCACCGCCCGCACGATGGTGGCATGTCCACCCGACACACGGGGGCATCAGGGTGCAAATGCGGGGGCGCACAGTCTGCCCGAAGCGCTGCTTCGGGGCGAGGCATACGCACGGCCACTCTCACCTCACATTGTCGGTGGGGTGGGGCAGGATGGGGCGGATGAGCGAGGAGAGCCTTCCGACAGACGCCCTGCCGGAGTACGCGCACGCCCTGCCGGAGTACGCGGAACGGATCCTTGATGTGGCCGAGAACATTCCCTCCGGGCGCGTCATGACGTACGGCGACGTGGCCGAGTGGCTGGAGGAGGGCGGCCCGCGCCAGGTGGGCCGTGCGATGGCTCTCTACGGCGGCGCGGTGCCCTGGTGGCGTGTCGTGCGGGCGGACGGCGTGCTGCTGCCCGGGCACGAGCTGCGGGCGCTGGACCACTACCGCGAGGAGGGCACCCCGCTGCGTGAGGCCTCTCACGCCTCCGAGGGCCATCTGCCGCGCATCGACATGCGGCGGGCCCGGTGGGACGGCGGTGAACGCGCGGAGGGGCACATCTGACAGCTTCCGGCACCGGGTGTGGCGCAGGGCACCCCCTGGCTCGTACGGGGGACGAGCGGCACCTCGGCGCGATGCCGTACGTTCGTGCGGTGGGGGCCAGGAGCGGCCCGGCGGGCACGACGCGTGCGGCGACCCGGCCGGGCGGGGCGGACACCCCGCCGCCGCGGCTCGCGGGGGCGCCGCGTCGACGGCGCGCGTCCTCCTCGGCGCGGGACACCCCGCGGGGCGGGCCGGCGAGCCGCCGCCGGACCCCCGCCCCCGATGTCGGCGCCGCCCCGCGCGGACATCGCACCCACCCGAGTACGACCACCAGGACCGGCGAACCACGTGAGCTCCTCCTTCTCCACCAGGCGCCCGCCGCACCCCCAGGTGCGGCGGGCGAGCCGCGGCGCTTACCGACTGGTCCGCACACCGCCCGCCCGCGTCGAACCCCCTCAGCTGGACGCGGCCCAGCGCGCCGTGGTTGATCACGAGGCCGGTCCGCTGCTCGTCCTCGCGGGCCCCGGCACCGGCAAGACCACCACGCTCGTCGAGTCCGTCGCCGCCCGTGTCGCCCGAGGCGCCGACCCGGAGCGCATCCTGGTGCTGACGTTCAGCCGCCGGGCGGCCGTGGACCTGCGCGACCGGATGGCCCTGCGCGCCGGAGCGGCACACGCGCCCCAGGCCACCACGTTCCACTCCTTCTGCTACGCCCTGGTCCGCGCCCACCAGGACAGCGAGCTGTTCGTGGAGCCGCTGCGCCTGCTGTCCGGCCCCGAGCAGGACCTGACCGTGCGCGAGCTGCTCGCCGGGCAGCCGGAGCTGGAGCGCCTGGGCCTGGCCTCGGTGCGGTGGCCCGACGAACTGCGGGCCTGCCTGACCACCCGGGGCTTCGCCGACGAGGTCCGCGCCGTGCTCGCCCGCACCCGTGAGCTCGGCCTCGGCCCGGACGCCCTGCGCCGCTTCGCCGAGCGCATCGGCCGCCCGGACTGGCAGGCCGCCTCCGCCTTCCTGGCCGAGTACCTGGACGTCCTGGACCTCCAGGGGGTGATCGACTACGCGGAGCTGGTCCACCGCGCGGTGCTGCTGGCCCGCCGCCCCCTTCTCGCCGACCAGCTGGCGGCCCGCTACGACGCGGTCTACGTGGACGAGTACCAGGACACCGACGCCGCGCAGGTGCGCCTCCTCGACGCGCTCGCCGGAGGCGGCCGCACCCTGGTGGCCCTGGGCGACCCCGACCAGTCGATCTACGCCTTCCGGGGCGCCGACGTGGGCGGCATCCTGGACTTCCCCCGCGACTTCCCGCGCGCCGACGGGACCCCCGCCCCCGTGGAGGTCCTGCGGACCTCCCGACGCTCCGGCGCCGCCCTGCTGACCGCCACCCGGCTCCTGACCCGGCGCATGCCCCTGACCCGGCTTCCGGCGGAGCGGGTCCGGGCGCACCGCGACCTCACGGCGGTACACGACGGCGGCCGCGTCGAGGTGCTCACCTGCCCCACGTCCGGCGCGGAGACCGACACCGTCGCCGACATCCTGCGCCGCGCCCACCTGGAGGACGGCGTGCCGTGGGGGGAGATGGCCGTCCTGGTGCGCGCCGGGGCCCGCACCATCCCGGCGGTCCGCCGTGCCCTGACGGCCGCCGGGGTGCCCCTGGACATCGACGGCGACGACCTGCCCCTGCGCCACGAACCGGCGGTGACCCCGCTGCTGACGGCCCTGCGCGCGGCGGCGTCGGCGGCGGAGGACATGAGCGCCGGCAGCCCGGAGCCGGGCCCACCCGACACGCCCGGGTCCCGGACGCCGGACACGGCGGCTCCGCAGCGGGCGGGCGCCCCCGAGCCGTGGCTCGACACCGAGACCGCGCTCACCCTGCTCGCCTCGCCGCTGGCCCACATGGACGCCACCGATCAGCGCCGCCTCGGCCGCGCGCTGCGGGACGAGGAGAGGGCCGCCGGCAACACCGTGCCGCCACCCTCCAGCGAACTGCTCGCGCGGGCGCTGGCCGAGCCGGAGCGGCTGGTGGCCCACGACCCGGCGTACGCGCGGGGGGCCCAGCGCCTGGGCGCGCTGCTGCGCGAGGCGGCCCAGCGCCTCGCGGGCGGCGGCACGGCCGAGGAGGCGCTGTGGGCCCTGTGGGACGGCACGCCCTGGCCCAAGCGCCTGGAGGGCGCCTCCCGGCGGGGCGGCGCGGCCGGGCGCAACGCGGACCGCGACCTGGACGCCGTGTGCGCCCTGTTCGCGACCGCCGCGCGCGCCGAGGAACGCACCGGCGGACGGGGCGCCCTGAACTTCCTGGAGGAGATCGAGGCCCAGGACATCGCCGCCGACACGCTCACCCGGCGGGCCCTGCGCCCCGACGCCGTACGCCTGATGACCGCGCACCGCTCCAAGGGCCTGCAATGGCGCCTGGTGGTCGTCGCGGGCGTCCAGGAGGGGCTGTGGCCCGACCTGCGCCGCCGCGGATCCCTGCTGGAGGCGGACCGCATCGGCCGGGACGGACTCGCCGAACCCCTCACCCCCGGCGCGCTGCTGGCCGAGGAACGGCGCCTGTTCTACGTCGCCTGCACCCGCGCGCGCGAGCGCCTGGTCGTCACCGCCGTGAAGGCGCCCGCCGACGACGGCGACCAGCCCTCGCGCTTCCTCACGGAACTCGGCGTGGAACCCAGGGACGTCACCAGCCGCCCGCGTCGCCCGCTGTCCGTGACCGCGCTCGTGGCCGAACTGCGCGCCACGACCGTCGACCCCCGCGTGTCCGAACCGCTCCGGCGGGCCGCCGCCCAACGGCTGGCCCGGCTCGCGGCACTCGCCGACGAGGACGGCCGGCCCCTGGTGCCCTCCGCGCACCCCTACCGCTGGTGGGGCATGTGGGACCCGACCGAGAGCAAGGTCCCGCTGCGCGACCGGGACCGCCCCGTCACCCTGTCCGGCAGCGCCCTGGACCAGCTCGCGAACACCTGCGCCCTGCAGTGGTTCCTGGGCCGGGAGGTGAAGGCCGACGCCCCCGCGACCGCCGCCCAGGGCTTCGGCAACGTGGTGCACGTGCTCGCCGACGAGGTGGCCTCCGGCCGGACCGCGGCCGACCTCGACGTCCTCATGGAGCGGCTCGACTCGGTGTGGAACGCGCTGGCCTTCGACGCGCCGTGGAAGTCCGCGCAGGAGCGGGACAACGCGCGCGCGGCGCTCGAACGCTTCCTGAGCTGGCATGTCGCCGACCGCGCCGGACGCACACCGGTGGCGAGCGAGCAGGACTTCGACGTGACCCTGGAAGCGGGCGGGTACCAGGTCCGCGTCCGCGGATCCATGGACCGCGTCGAGACGGACGACCGGGGCCGCGCCTACGTGGTCGACTTCAAGACCGGCAAACAGGCCCCCAGCTCCGCGGAGGTGGAGCGGCACCCGCAGCTCGCCGTGTACCAGCTCGCCCTGCGCGAGGGCGCCGTCGACGACGCCTTCGGCGACCGGCGCCCCGAGCCCGGCGGCGCCGAACTCGTGCACCTGAGGCAGGGCGCCGCCAAGAAGGACGGCGGTGAGGCCCTGCCCAAGGTCCAGGCCCAGGAACCCCTTGCGGGGGAGTGGGTCGGCGACCTGTTGGCCACCGCCGCGGGCAAGGTCCTCGACGAGCGCTTCTCGCCGACCACCGGTCAGCACTGCGGGCACTGCGCCTTCCGCGCCTCCTGCAGCGCGCGGCCCGAGGGCCGTCACGTGGTGGAGTGACGGACGGACGGGTCAGGAGTTCGGACACATGGCTCAGTCATGTGGCTCAGGTGCGTGTGACGCACCGCACCACGGACGCTGACCAGCGGTTCCTTCCGCACGGCAGGCGGTACGGCACCCGCTGTCGGTGGCCGCCGCTAGCCTCTTCGACGTGCCCGCCCCTCTCACCGACCCCGAGCAGCTCAAAGAGCTCCTCGGCATCCCGTTCACCCCGGAGCAGACGGCTTGCATCACCGCACCGCCCGCCCCGCACGTGATCGTGGCCGGAGCCGGCTCGGGCAAGACCACCGTGATGGCGGCCCGCGTGGTGTGGCTCGTCGGCACCGGCCAGGTCGCCCCGGAGCAGGTCCTCGGCCTGACCTTCACCAACAAGGCGGCGGGCGAACTGGCCGAGCGGGTCCGCAAGGCGCTCGTCAAGGCCGGCATCACCGACCCGGACGTCATCGACCCGGACAACCCGCCCGGCGAACCGGTGATCTCCACGTACCACGCCTTCGCGGGCCGGCTGCTGAGCGACCACGGCCTGCGCATCGGCCTGGAGCCGACCGCGCGCCTGCTCGCCGACGCCACCCGCTTCCAGCTGGCCGCGCGCGTGCTGCGGGCCGCCCCCGGCCCCTACCCGGCACTGACCCGCTCCTTCCCGGATCTCGTCGGCGACCTCCTCGCCCTGGACTCCGAGCTGGCCGAGCATCTCGTACGGCCCGAACAGCTGCGCGCCTACGACGCCGAACTGCTGCGCACCCTGGCGGGTGTCCGGCTCAGCAACGCCGACCTGCGCAAGGTGCCCGAGACGGCCGCCGCCCGCCGCGAGCTGGCCGAGCTGGTCGGCCACTACCGCGCAGCCAAGCGGGAGCGCGATCTGCTCGACTTCGGCGACCAGATCGCCCTCTCCGCCACCCTCGCCCACATGCCCGAGGTGGGGCGCGTCCTGCGCGAGGAGTTCCGTGTGGTCCTGCTCGACGAGTACCAGGACACCTCGGTCGCCCAGCGGGTCCTGCTCTCGGGGCTGTTCGGCGGTGGCACCGGCCACCCGGTCACCGCCGTCGGCGACCCCTGCCAGGCCATCTACGGCTGGCGCGGCGCCTCCGTCGCCAACCTGGACGACTTCCCCGAGCACTTCCCGGGCGCCGACGGCCGCCCTGCGGCCCGCCAGGCGCTCAGCGAGAACCGGCGCAGCGGCGGCCGCCTCCTCGAACTCGCCAACGGCCTCGCCGAGCCCCTGCGCGCGATGCACGCGGGCGTGGAGGCCCTCCGACCGGCCCCGGGCGCCGAGTACGACGGACGGATCCACTGCGCCCTGCTGCGCACCCACGCCGAGGAGATCGACTGGATCGCGGACTCCCTCGCCCACCTGGTGCGCACCGGCACCGCGCCCGGCGAGATCGCGGTGCTGTGCCGCACCGCGACCGACTTCGCCGAGATCCAGGGCGCGCTCGTCGCGCGCGACGTCCCGGTGGAGGTCGTGGGCCTGTCGGGTCTGCTGCACCTGCCCGAGGTGGCCGACCTCGTCGCCGTCTGCGAGGTGCTCCAGGACCCCGGGGCCAACGCCTCCCTGGTCCGCCTGCTCACCGGCCCGCGCTGGCGCATCGGAGCCCGCGACCTCGCCCTGCTGGGCCGGCGCGCCAGGCTGCTCGTCTCCCCCGCGCGCGCGGGGGACGACGAGGACGCGGACCGCAGGCTCGCGGCGGCCGTCGAGGGTGTCGACCCGTCGGAGGTGATCTCGCTCGCGGACGCCCTGGACACCTTCGTCGACCTGCCGATGGAGCCCGACGCGGACGACGACGGGCTGCCCTTCTCGCCCGACGCGCGGGTACGGTTCGCCCGCCTCGCCACCGAGCTGCGCGAACTGCGCCGTTCCCTCGCCGATCCCTTGATGGACGTCCTGCACAGGGTCCTCGCCGTCACCGGACTCGAGGTGGAGCTGTCCGCCTCCCCGCACGCGCTGGCCGCCCGCCGCAGGGAGACGCTGTCCAACTTCCTGGACATCGCCGCCTCCTTCGCGGCGGGCGACCAGGACGCCGGGCTGCTGGCCTTCCTCGGCTTCCTGCGCACCGCCGCCCAGTACGAGAAGGGCCTCGACAACGCCCTGCCCGGCGGCGAGAACACCGTCAAGGTGCTCACGGCCCATCGGTCGAAGGGCTTGGAGTGGGACGTGGTCGCGGTGCCCGGGCTGGTCACCGGCACCTTCCCGAGCGCGCAGGGCCGCGAGAAGTGGACCGCGCAGGGCAAGGTGCTGCCCCACGCCCTGCGCGGCGACACCGACACGCTTCCCGACGTCGAGACCTGGGACTCACGGGGCCTGAAGTCGTTCCACGAGGCCATGAAGGAGCACCAGCACACCGAGGAACTGCGCCTCGGCTACGTCGCCTTCACCCGCCCCCGGTCCCTGCTCCTCGGCTCCGGCCACTGGTGGGGCCCCGCGCAGAAGCGCGCCCGCGGGCCCTCGGACTTCCTGCTCGCCCTCCATGATCACTGCGCCGCGGGGTACGGCGAGATCGAGGCATGGGCCGACGAGCCGGGCGAGGACGAGGAGAACCCGGCACTGCGCCAGGCCACCGGCGACCACGCCTGGCCGCTCCCGCTGGACGCGACGGCGCTCGCCCGCCGCCGCGCCGCCGCGGAGGCGGTACTGGCCCACCTGGACGCTCCCGTGCCGCCCGGAGCGCCCGACGGCACCGATCCCGCGGCCCTCCAGGACGTCCTCGCGCACGAGGACCCCGAGTGGCCGCCACCGCCGGACGAGGACGACCCCTACGACGATCCCGAGGCGTACGGCGGGCCCGAGACGTACGACGGACCGGATCCGTACGACGAGCCTGAGACGTACGACGAGTCCGAGCTGTACGACGGACCGGATCCCTACGACGAGCCCGAGACGTACACCCGGTCCGGGACGGGCGACGCCGCCCCGGTCGTCCCGCACGCCCGCCGCCCCGTGGACGAGGCCCCCGGCCTCACGCCCGAGGAGTCCCGGACCGTCGCCTCCTGGGACCGCGACCTGGACGCCCTCTCCCAGGAGCTGCTCCGGGCCCGCACGGCCGTCACCGACGTCCCCCTGCCGCCGTCGCTGTCCGCGTCCCAGGTGCTGCGGCTGGCCGCCGACCCCGACGGATTCGCCCAGGAGCTCGCGCGCCCCATGCCACGGCCTCCGCAACCCGCCGCGCGCCGCGGCACCCGCTTCCACGCCTGGGTGGAGGCACGCTTCGAGGCGCTGCGGCTGCCCATGCTGGATCCGGAGGACCTGCCCGGCGGCGACGCGGAGATCGCCGACGAGCGGGACCTGGAGGCGCTCAAGGACGCCTTCGAGCGCACCTCCTACGCCGACCGCACTCCCCACCGGGTCGAAGTCCCCTTCCAGCTGGCCATCGCCGGGCGCGTGGTCCGCGGACGTATCGACGCCGTCTACCGCACGGCCGACGGGGACGGGGACGGCGGTGGCGCGGCGTACGAGATCGTCGACTGGAAGACGGGCCACCACAGGAGCGGCGACCCGCTTCAGCTCGCCCTGTACCGGCTCGCCTGGGCCGAGCAGCAGGGCGTGCCCCTCGAAGCCGTCTCGGCCGCGTTCCTGTACGTCCGCAGCGGCGAGGTCGTGCGCCCCGAGAGCCTGCCGGACCGAGCCGGCCTGGAACGGCTCCTGCTGGACGATCCCTCCGGGCGGGAACCGGCCGACCAGGATGTCGGTGCGGGCCGATAGGCTCGTGAGCATGAGCGCGACCCCGGACAGTGCCGTCCGCACGTACATCGACCAGCACCGTGCCGCCTTCCTCGACGACCTCGTGGAATGGCTGCGCATCCCGTCGGTGTCGGCCCAGCCCGAGCACGGGGCGGACGTGCGGCGCAGCGCCGAGTGGCTCGCATCTGCCCTCCTGGCGACCGGCTTCCCCACGGCCGAGGTGTGGCCGACCGACGGCGCCCCCGCCGTCTTCGCCGAGTGGCCCTGCGACGACCCGGGCGCACCCACCGTCCTGGTCTACGGGCACCACGACGTGCAGCCCGCCGCCCGAGAGGACGGCTGGGACAGCGACCCCTTCGAGCCGGTCGTCAGGGACGGCCGCCTCTACGCGCGCGGGGCCGCCGACGACAAGGGCCAGGTGTTCTTCCACACACTCGGGGTCCGCGCGCACCTGGCCGCCACCGGTCGCAGCACCCCCGCGGTCCACCTGAAGCTGCTGATCGAGGGGGAGGAGGAGTCCGGCTCGCCGCACTTCCGCACCCTGGTCGAGCGGAACGCGGACCGGCTCGGCGCCGACGCCGTGATCGTCTCGGACACCGGCATGTGGTCCGCGGAGACGCCCACCGTGTGCACCGGCATGCGAGGCCTGGCCGAATGCGAGATCACCCTGCACGGCCCCGGGCAGGACATCCACTCGGGGTCCTTCGGCGGAGCCGTGCCCAACCCGGCCACCGAGGCCGCCCGCCTGGTGGCCGCGCTGCACGACGAGCACGCGCGCGTGGCGATCCCCGGCTTCTACGACGGCGTCACCGAGCTCACCGACCGGGAGCGCGAACTCTTCGCCGAGCTGCCCTTCGACGAGGAGCGGTGGCTGGCGACCGCGAAGTCGACCGCGCTCCACGGCGAGGCGGGACACACCACGCTGGAGCGCATCTGGGCCCGCCCCACCGCCGAGGTCAACGGCATCGGCGGCGGCTACCAGGGTCCCGGCAGCAAGACGATCATTCCGTCGTCGGCGACGGTGAAGCTCTCCTTCCGGCTCGTCGCCGGACAGGACCCCGACCACATCGAGAAGGCCGTCCGTGCCTGGGCCGTCGACCGGCTGCCCGCCGGCGTCCGGCACGAGATCACCTTCGGCGCCGCCACCCGTCCGTGCCTGACGCCCCTGGACCACCCGGCCCTGCGGTCCGTCGTGCGGGCCATGGGCCGCGCCTTCCAGCAGCCGGTCCGCTTCACCCGGGAGGGCGGCTCCGGACCCGCCGCCGACCTCCAGGAGGTCCTCGGCGCGCCGGTGCTGTTCCTCGGCATCTCCATTCCGTCCGACGGCTGGCACGCCCCGAACGAGAAGGTCGAACTGGATCTTCTCTTCAAGGGCGTCGAGACCGCCGCGTACCTGTGGGGCGAACTGGGGGAGAGGCTCGCCCAGGGCCCGTCGCACCCGGCCCCCTCCAGCCCTGAGTCCCGCTGAACCGCCTGCCGAAACCATCGCCGCACCGGGGGAGTTGGAAGCAACCGTGACCACCTGGACCGACCACACCGCCGATCGACCCATCTCGCTCACCGCTCCGAGCGGCATCGACCGTGCCGCCCACCACCGCCTCGACGAGGCATGGCTGGCCGCGGCGTGGAGCCACCCCACGACCCGGTGCTTCGTGGTCTCCGGCGGCCAGGTCCTCATCGACGAGACGCCCGACGGGCGGACCGAACTCGTCATGACCCCGTCCTTCGAGGCGCCCCTCACCGAGGCCCACCGCTACTTCCTCGGCACCGACGAGGACGGCGCCAGCTACTTCGCCCTCCAGAAGGACGCCCTGCCGGGCCGCATGGACCAGTCCGCTCGCCCGGCGGGCCTGCGTGAGGCGGGCCTGCTGCTCTCCCCGCGCGACGCGGGCCTGATGGTGCACGCGGTCGCCCTGGAGAACTGGCAGCGCCTGCACCGCTTCTGCTCCCGTTGCGGCGAGCGCACCGTCATCGCCGCCGCCGGGCACATCCGGCGCTGTCCCGCCTGCGGCGCCGAGCACTACCCGCGCACCGACCCCGCGGTGATCATGGCCGTCACGGACGACGAGGACCGCATCCTCCTCGGCCGCCAGGTGCACTGGCCCGAGGGCCGCTTCTCGACCCTCGCCGGTTTCGTCGAGCCGGGCGAGTCCATCGAGCAGTCGGTGCGACGCGAGGTCTTCGAGGAGGTGGGCATCACGGTCGGGGAGGTCGAGTACGTCGCCAGCCAGCCCTGGCCCTTCCCGTCCAGCCTGATGCTCGGCTTCGTCGCCCGCGCCACCTCCACCGACATCGACGTCGACGGTGACGAGATCCACGAGGCCCGCTGGTTCTCCCGCGAGGAACTGGGCGCCGCGTTCGAGTCCGGGGAGATGCTGCCCCCGTACGGGATCTCCATCGCCGCCCGGCTGGTCGAGCTCTGGTACGGCAAGCCCCTGCCGACGAGAAGCGTCTGACACGGAAAAAGGAGGCCCCCTCCGGTGGTCCCGACCGACCGGAGGGGGCGCGGCGCCGCGGAGGCGTCAGGCGGCGAGAGCCTGCTTCACCTGGGCGAGGCTGGGGTTGGTCATGACGACCTCGTCGCCACCGCTCGCGGGCGTCACCCGGACGGTGGGGACCGTCTGGTTTCCGCCGTTCGCCTTCTCCACGAACGCGGCGGACTCCGGGTCCTGCTCGATGTTGATCTCGCTGTACGTGATGCCCTCCCGGTCCAGCTGACTCTTCAGCCGACGGCAGTAGCCGCACCAGGTGGTGCTGTACATCGTCACAGTGCCCGACATGTCGGTCGCGCTCCTTTGCGGGTCGTGATTCGTCTTCGCAGGGGGTCAACGTGTGTGAATGTTCCACCATTCCCGCGCCGCCCGAGCAGAGCACGCCGGCGCTGCGACCTGGGCACTCGGGGCGCCACGAATGTGACGCCGACCGCATTCGTATGACCGCGTGCGCCTCCCTGTGGACAACCCGCCGCACCCGTCCCCGCCGACCTGGCAGCATGGCGGGGTGACAGCAGCAACGCACTCCACCCTCTTCCCGCAGGTCCCGGACTCGGCCGACGCGGTGCTCGAAGGGCTCGACCCCGAGCAGCGCGAGGTCGCCACGGCCCTGCACGGCCCGGTGTGCGTGCTGGCCGGAGCCGGAACCGGCAAGACGCGGGCCATCACCCACCGCATCGCCTACGGCGTGCGCGCCGGAGTCTTCCAGCCGTCCAGTGTGCTCGCCGTCACCTTCACCAACCGCGCCGCGGGTGAGATGCGCGGACGCCTGCGCCAGCTCGGAGCCGCCGGGGTGCAGGCCCGCACCTTCCACTCCGCGGCTCTGCGCCAGCTCCAGTACTTCTGGCCGAAAGCCGTCGGCGGCGGTCTGCCGAGGATCGTCGACCGGAAGATCCAGATCGTCGCGGACGCGGCCGCCGCCTGCCGCGTCCGTCTCGACCGCAACGAGCTGCGCGATGTGACGGCGGAGATCGAATGGGCGAAGGTCACCCAGACCGTCCCGGCCGACTACGCCGCCGCGGCGGCGAGAACCGGCCGTGAGTCCCCGCGCGACCCCGCCGAGATCGCCCAGCTGTACGGGGCGTACGAGGACCTCAAGCGTGATCGCGCGGTCATCGACTTCGAGGACGTCCTCCTCCTCACCGTCGGCATCCTCCAGGACCGGCACGACATCGCCGACGAGATCCGTGCCCAGTACCAGCACTTCGTCGTGGACGAGTACCAGGACGTCAGCCCGCTCCAGCAGCGCCTGCTGGAGCTGTGGCTCGGCGACCGCGACAACCTGTGCGTCGTCGGCGACGCCAGCCAGACGATCTACTCCTTCACCGGCGCCACCCCCGACCACCTTCTCGACTTCCGGCTCCGCCACCCGGGGGCCACCGTCGTCAAGCTGGTCCGCGACTACCGCTCCTCGCCCCAGGTGGTGCGCCTCGCCAACGGCCTCCTCTCCCAGGCCCGCGGACGCGCCGCGGACCACCGCCTGGAACTGATCTCCCAACGGGCCCAGGGCCCCGAGCCCGCCTACAGCGAGTACACCGACGAGCCCGCCGAGGCCGAGGGCGCCGCCCGCCGTGTCCGCGGCCTGCTCGCCGCCGGAGTGCCGCCCGCGGAGATCGCGATCCTGTTCCGCACCAACGCCCAGTCCGAGATCTACGAACAGGCCCTCGCGGACGCGGGCATCCCCTACCAGCTGCGCGGCGCCGAGCGGTTCTTCGACCGCCCCGAGGTGCGCAAGGCGGGCATCGCCCTGCGCGGCGCTGCCCGCTTCGGGGGCAACGACTCCCTCCTCGACGACGCCGTGGACCTGCCCTCCCAGGTGCGTGCCGTCCTGAGCGGGGAGGGATGGACGTCCACACCCCCCGCGGGCTCCGGGGCCGTGAGAGAGCGCTGGGACTCCCTGGCCGCCCTGGTGAACCTCGCCCAGGACTTCGCCGCGGCCCGCCCCGGCGCCACCCTCGCCGACCTCGTGGCGGAGCTGGACGAGCGGGCCAGCTCCCAGCACGCCCCGACCGTGCAGGGCGTCACCCTCGCCTCCCTGCACTCGGCCAAGGGCCTGGAGTGGGACGCCGTCCTCCTCGTCTCGGTCGCCGAGGGCATGATGCCGATCAGCTACGCCAAGACCGCCGAGCAGATCGAGGAGGAGCGCCGCCTCCTCTATGTCGGTGTCACCCGTGCGCGGGAACACCTCCATGTCTCCTGGGCCCTGTCCCGCTCACCCGGCGGCCGGCCCGGCCGGCGGCCCAGCCGCTTCCTGGACGGACTGCGCCCCGGCTCCTCCGCCGCGTCCGGGCGCACGGCCACCGCCGGCCCCGGAGGGGTCGAGCGGGGCTTCGGCACCACCGGCGCACCGGCCGCGCCCCGCCGGGTGAACCGGACCCCGGCCCGTTGCCGGGTCTGCGGCCGCACCTTGTCGGAGGCCGGCGAGATGAAGCTGATGCGGTGCGACGACTGCCCCTCCGACATGGACGAGGGCCTCTACGAACGGCTGCGCTCCTGGCGGGCCGCACAGGCGCGGCGCAGCGGGCAGCCCGCGTTCTGCGTGTTCACCGACCGGACGCTGATGGCGATCGCGGAGGCCGCCCCCGACGAGGCGGGTGAACTGGCCCGCATCCCCGGAGTCGGGGTCCGCAAGCTCAACCGGTACGGGACCGATGTGCTGGACATCTGCGCGGGCCTCGACCTCGGCGAGGGAGACGGACAGGGCCGGACGGGGGACGGCGGCGACTGATACGAACTCATCGAAAAAATAGTTTGCGCATGCCCCAGCAATCCCCATAGGTTCTTAGGCACGGGGACGGAGGCCTTCTCGAAGGCCCCGATTCCGTGCTGTACTTGCATATCCGTCGGACCGGCTCGCCTGGTCCCCATAGACGCCGAGAGGAGGCGATTGAAGTGATCAGCATCGAGACCAGCTCCACCAGCACCGTCCACATGACCGATCTCTCGGTCGTCTCCACGTGCCTGCTCGGCGCCTTCGCTCAGGGCACCGGTCTGTCCGGCATTCGTGCCGACCGTCCGGCCGCCTCCGCGTCCTTCACGGGCCTTCCCGTCCGTGAACGCGATGAGCGACCGACCAAGGCACTGGGAGCAGTAGCGGCACAGGCGCACGCACACGCCTATGCCCTTGCAGCGGCCGGTGCCGGATTCCGGAAGCAGACGAAGCAGCAGCACCACCTGATGTGGGCCTTCCGTGGGCCAGAACCCTGGAGTGATCCAGCCTGATCGTCGATCAGGCCGGCGCCTTCAGGGCCGCGGAACCCCATCCGGGATCCGCGGCCCTTCTGTTTGCCCCGAACGGGGACGACGGACCGAAGACGCCTCGGGACAAGAACAGAACCCGGTACCAGCCGACACCCGGCCCCACAGGGCCGGAACGACCAGACGAGGAAAAAGAACCGTGCAACTCGAAGCGCACGCCCCGTCCGTACCGCCTTCCGAAACGCTCCCCCCGCCCTGCCCCACGGAGGACTCCACCTTGACCCCCCTCACCGCGCTCTCCGCGCTGGACGACGCCATCGAGAACCTCGGCGTACCCGTCCCCTGCCGCTCCTTCGACCCGGAGGTCTTCTTCGCCGAGTCGCCGGCCGACGTCGAGTACGCCAAGTCCCTCTGCCGTACCTGCCCGCTGATGGAGGCCTGCCTCGCCGGCGCCAAGGAGCGGCGTGAGCCCTGGGGCGTCTGGGGTGGCGAGCTCTTCGTCCAGGGTGTCGTCGTCGCCCGGAAGCGGCCGCGTGGCCGCCCGCGCAAGAACCCGGTCACGGCATGAACACCATCCTCGGAACGATCGACCGCCCCCTCACGCACGACCCCAAGAAGCAGGCCCCGATGAAGCCGTCCACCACCGAGCCCGCAGGCTCCGCGATCCCAGACTTCACCACCACCGGCGCGACCGCCTCCCGCCAGAACAGGACCCGAGAAATGCAACTCATGCAAGAAGCCCTCGCTCGTGCGCATATGCACGAGTGCCTGCAACAGGCCGAGCGGGAACGCCCAGCCGTGCGCCTGGCGAAGGCCCGCCGGATGCAGCGCCGGGCCGAGCGCGCCTCGATGCGTGCCCGCCGCGCGCTCGCGATGGCCGTGATGCAGTAGGACCGGTGCCGCTCGTCGGTACCCGGAAGTGATGCGGGGGCTGGTCCGAAGGGACCGGCCCCCGCGGTGCGCTGCTTCTGCGACGACCGCGCCCGCGACAACATCGGAGCGATCGAGGGGCGTCTGGACTCCACCCGGTGGTGAGCGCGCGTCACGCCTGAGCCGCGGGCTGCTCCTCGTCGAGGAAGCCCGGCAGCCACTCCTGAAGCTCATCCCGCAGCCGGACCGTCGCACCCAGTTGGCACAGCACACCGATCGTGCTGAGCGTGACCCGGTGTATCAGCAGGTAGGACGGGGGCAGGTTCAGTCGTTTGCCGAGCTGGTGGGCGGGAGAGCGCGGGTCGGCCACGCGGGTCGCCTGGCCGCGCATCCAGCCGCGGGTGAACGTGAACTCCTCCACCCGGGCGGGCTCGATGATCGGCAGGAGATAGTCGAGGACGGCGTCCGGGTCGAGCTCGATGGAGTCCTTGACGAAGCCTTCCGCACACAGGTGTCCGTAGACCGCCCCTGCGTCACCCTCGAGGGTCAGGCGCAGGGAGTGCCCGATGGTGTCCGGCAGGCCGCCCGGAAGACGGTCGACCGTGCCGAAGTCCAGAACTCCCAGGCGCCAGTCCTCCGTGTCGTCGTCGCGGGTGCCGTCACCGCGGCCGGGGAGCAGCCGGAAGTTGCCCGGATGCGGGTCGGCGTGCAGCAGCCCCGTGCGGGCCGGGCCGGAGAAGAGGAAGCGGGCCAGCAGCTGCCCGGCGCGGTCCCGCTGGTCCTGCGTACCGGAGTCGATCACCTCGGACAGCGGTATGCCCTCGACCCACTCCGTCACGAGGACCTGGTCGCACTGATGCACCACCTGAGGCACCATCACGTCCGGGTCGCCCGCGAACTCCTCCGCGTGCACTCGCTGCGCCTGGGCCTCCAGGCCGTAGTCCAGTTCCTCGGAGACCCGGTCGCGCAGCTCCGTGATCAACGGCTTGATGTCCATGCCCGGGATCAGCGGGCCCAGCAGACGGGCGAAGCGGCTGAGCTGGTTCAGGTCGGACAGCAGCGCGTCCCCCGCGCCGGGGTACTGCACCTTGACCGCGACCTGGCGCCCGTCGTGCCAGACCGCGCGGTGCACCTGGCCGATCGAGGCGGCGGCGGACGGCTTGTCCTCGAACTCCAGGAACAGCTGCCGCCAGTCGTCGCCCAGCCGCTCCCGCAGCACGGCGTGCACCGTCCGCGTCGGCAGAGGTGGAGCGGCCTCCTGAAGTTTCGTCAGGGCGGCGCGGTAGGGCCCCGCGACCTCCTCCGGGAGCGCCGACTCGAAGACGGACAGGGCCTGCCCGAACTTCATGGCACCCCCCTTCAGCTCGCCGAGGACCTTGAACAACTGCTCGGCGGTGCGCTGTTGGAGCTCACGTCCGACGATCTCCGCGGATTCGCCCACGATCCTCTTGCCGAGGCCCCAGGTCGCCCGCCCGGCGAAGCCGAGCGGAAGCGCGGCGAGCTTGGCGGTCCGGGTGACCGCCTTCCGGGGAAGATCAGACATACGCCCTCCTAGTCCCAGGCGGCCGTGCCGCGTCCGCGGTGCGGGGCGGACGCGACGACGGCCGTTGCTCCCCCATTGTCTCGTGCGACTCCCCGTCCCTTGAGGTGTGTTCCTCCTTACTCCGCGCCGCCGAGCCGCAGCCGCAGGAGGGATGGGGCCATACCGGACGCGCGTGCCAGTCGAGCCGGGGAACGGACACCTCCCAGCGCGCACCCGCGCTGGACGGCGTCCCGCCGTCCAGGAACGCGAGCGCGTGGCCGGCGGCCACCGAGGCCACGGCCGTCGCCAGGGCGAGGTCGCACGGCTGGACCCGCCGGGGACGTCCCGAGCGCCACTGGGCGACCAGACGCGGCCAGGTCCCCTCCCGATCGGCGCGCGCCTGGTCCAGGCAGCCCGCACAGCCCGTGTCGCCGGGCAGGACGAACGGGCCGACGACTCCCGTGCCCTCCACGACACCCGCGTACAGATGCGGGGTGCCGGACGCGATCAGGGGTTCGGCGTGGAGCGGGTCGGGCGCGTGGACGTCGACGCCTTCGCGCGGGGCGAGGACCACCAGGGACAGCGCCGGCGCCACGGCGTCCTCGGCCCCGCGTCCCGCGGGGCGCCGGCGGCGCGGCGGACGGTCCGGGGCGGCGGCCCGCACCACGCGCTGGGCGGCCTCCCGCCTGCTCCGACCGATCGACTCCGCGGGCAGGCCGCCGGGCGCCACGTCCTCTGGTTCGACACAGCCCACGTCGCGGACCTCGACCTCGCCGACTCCGGCGCCGGACAGCAGCGCGGCGAGCGTGGCTCCCACCCGGCCGGCGCCCCGGACCTGGACCCGCATCGAGCGGCGGGCCGCGAGTCGTCGCAGCGCGTCGCCGGGCACGGGGGCGGTCAGCGACAGCGACGCCAGGTCCGGGCGGAGGCGGTCCAGCACGCCGGCTCTCGCGCGAAGGGCGTCCGCCGCCGCTCCGCCGCCCGTCATGTCGTCGAGCAGTCCCGCCCCCGCGAGGCCGGCCACGAACTCGTCCACGCGCCCGTCCGGCAGGCCCAGGGCCCGGCCCTCCTCGCGCAGCAGGGGCAGCCCGCGCGTGCCGTCGAGCAGGCCGAGGAACCGGCCCGTCGTGGTGTCCACGGGTCCGAGGACCATGGCGTGCGCGGGCGCCATGCCGAACTGCAGGGTGTTCAGGTCCCGCCAGCCGCGCCGCAGCGCGGGCTTCACCATCGGATGCATGACCGGCCCCCGTCGTCCGTCGTTCTTCCCGGTGTGTCGTGCGCGCCGCCGGATGTCCGATCCGTCGGCGCACGCCAGCATGCCCCGGCGGGGCGAGGGCGTGCCGAGAGTTGTCCACAGGCGGGCTCATCCGTCGTACAAATCAGACGCACTGAGTGCGGATCGGCACGGAACCGTCTCGGAGGCGGGACTTCTCCCCCGTGCAGCGGGTAACGTCGGGGCGTGCCCGTCGACCCACTGCACCGCGCCACGACGCCACAGCGCAGCACGGCGAGCCTGCCGCCCAGCGGCTCGGGGGCGAGCGCCATCGAGGTCCGCCGGAGTGCGCGCCGCCGCAGGACCGTCTCCGCGTACCGCGAGGGCGATCGCACCGTGGTGCTGATCCCCGCCCGGATGTCCGAGGCGGAGGAGCAGCGCTGGGTGACCGTCATGCTCGACAAGCTGGCCGCGCAGGAGAGCAAGCGCGTTCTCGGTGACACCGAGCTCGCCGCCCGTGCCGAGCAGCTGTCGGCACAGTACTTCGAGGGCCGGGCGCGGCCCACCTCGGTGCGCTGGGTCACCAACCAGAACACGCGCTGGGGTTCGTGCACGCCCGCCGAGGGCAGCATCCGGTTGTCGCACCGGCTGCAGGGCATGCCCGAGTACGTCGTGGACTACGTCCTGCTGCACGAACTCGCCCATCTGCTGGTCCCGGGGCACGGGCCGCGCTTCTGGCGGCTGCTGGAGGCGTATCCGCGCACGGAGCGAGCGCGCGGCTATCTGGAGGGCGTGGCCGCGGCGGACCGGCTGCCGGGCCAGCCCGCAGGGGCGGAGGACTGAGCGGACGCGCGCGCTCCGCCCCGCGGCTCGTGCGCCGTGGGGGATTTCGAGGGGTTGTCCGTGGTTTCCCGTTCCCTCTTGGCTTCGGCTGTGTCGCGGGTGTGTAGCGGCTTCGTTCGTTTCGGGGGTTTGCCGTTAGCCTGGCGCGACGTACTCACATCCGGACGGGGGACGGTCGTTACGCATGGGCAGGGAATTCCAGCGCGGCCACAAGGCCAGGGTCAGTGACCTCACCGCAGGCACGGATCTGTACGTCGGTGTGCAGATCTCCGCTCCGGGGCTGACCTTCGACATCAGCTGCTTCGGTCTGGACGCCGACGAACGGCTCTCCGACGACCGCTACTTCGTCTTCTTCAACCAGCCGAAGACCCCGGAGGAGTCCGTCCAGCTGCTCGGACCCCAGGCGGGCGACACGGAGTCGTTCCGGGTCACGCTCGACAGGATCCCGTCCCACATCCACAAGCTGTCCTTCACGGCGACGATCGACGGTGCCGGCCAGATGTCCCAGGTCGCCCCCGGGTATCTGCGGATCGTCGCGGGTGGCGAGGAAGTGGCGCGCTACCCGTTCAGCGGGGCTGAGTTCAGCACCGAGCGAGCGGTCATGCTCGGCGACTTCTACCTCAAGGACGTCTGGCGGTTCGCCGCGGTCGGCCAGGGCTTCGACGGCGGACTCGACGCGCTCCTCAAGAACTTCGGCGGCGAGGTCCTGGAGGAGGAGGCGCCCGCTCCGCAGCAGCCGCAGACCGGTGCCGTCCCGGCGTTCGCCCCGCCCACCCAGGCGGACGCCCCGGCCGCGTTCGCCGCCCCGCCGGCCCCGGCCCCCGCGCCCGCCCCGCAGCACCCGGCCCCGCAGGGCTTCCCCCAGCCCGCCGGACACACGCCGCCGCCCGCCCCGGCGCCCGCTCCCTCCGTGCACGGGGCGCCCACCATCGTCGCGCCGCTGCACGTCCCGCCCGGCGGCAGCGTCCCGCCGCCCGGCCCTCCGCCGTACGCGCAGCCCCCCGGGCAGCCGGGCCCGCCCCCCGGCTACGGGCAGCAGCCGCCCTCCGCGCCCCCCGGTTACGGGCAGGTCCCGGGCCAGTTCCCCGGGCCCGCGGCCCCGTCCCCGTACGGCGCCCCCCAGGGCGCGCCGCAGGCCGGTGCCGGTGTGAGCGCCGCGCCGCAGGCCGGTGCCGGTGTGAGCGCCGCGCTGCAGGCGTTCAAGGAGACGCCGACCGGGCAGCGATGGACGCAGCAGAACAAGAAGCTCGTCCGTGCCGACCTCGGTGTCGGCGGTCAGCCCGTGCTCGCCCGTCAGGGCAGCATGGTGCTCTACCAGGGCAAGGTCGACTTCGGCTACAAGGGCGCCGGCTTCGCCGGACGGCTCGTGGGCAACGCGACCGGCCAGGAGATGCAGCTGATGCGCTGCACGGGCCAGGGCCAGGTCTTCCTCGCGGAGAACGCCGCCCATCTGCACCCGATCGAGCTCCAGGGGGAGGCGATCTGCGTCTCGGCGGAGAGCGTCCTCGCCTTCGACGAGTCCCTCCAGTACGAGGTACGGCGCATCGAGGGCCACGGCATCCCCGGGGGAGCGCTGTTCACGATGCAGTTCCAGGGGACCGGCACCCTCGTCGTCAAGACGCACGGCGCCCCCGTGGTGCTGCCCGTCACACCGACGACGTTCGTCGACAGCAACGCCGTCGTCGCCTGGTCGGCCGCCGCCCAGGTGATCGTGTCCAGCCAGGTGCGGATGCGCCGCAACGCCTATCCCGGCGACACCGGCGAGGGCGTCAACCTGCAGTTCCGCGCCGCACCCGGGAATTTCGTCGTCGTCCAGCCCTACGAGGTCTGAGGGAGCCCGTCATGAACCAGCCGCTCGCGGGCTTCGCCCCCGCACCCGTCACCGCCCGCATGGAGAACCACGGCAGCCACATGCTGAAGGTCGCCATGCAGACCGGCAGCGACCTCTACGCGCGCGTGGGGTCGATGGTCGCCTACGAGGGGTTCGTCCAGTACGAGCCCAACCCGCCCGCGGTGCGCCAGATCGCCCGGGACTGGATCACCGGCGAGGGCGCGCCCCTCATGAAGTGCACCGGGGACGGTCTGCTCTACCTCGCCGACTACGGCGCGAACGTCGTCGTGATCAACCTGAACGGTGACGCGATCTCCGTCGACGCCACCAACCTGCTCGCCTTCGACGCGCACCTCCAGTGGGGCGTCGAACGCGTGAAGGGGCTCGCCAAGTTCGCCGGTCAGGGCCTGTGGAACACGAAGATCTCCGGACAGGGCTGGGTCGCCCTGACCTCCCGCGGCGAGCCCATCGTCGTCGACTGCGGCGGCGGCGAGGACGAGACGTACGTGGACCCGGACGCCCTCGTGGCCTGGTCGCCGAACCTGAAGGTGAAGGGCAAGCGCAGCTTCAAGGCCCAGTCGCTCATCGGGCGCGGCAGCGGGGAGGCGTACCAGATGGCGTTCTCCGGACAGGGCATCGTCGTCGTCCAGCCCAGCGAGGACAGCACCGACCGCCTCCGGTTCCGGGGCTGAGGGGGGAAGCCGCAACCATGCAGAGCACGCTTTTCGGATACAACGAACAGCAGACCCAGGAGCGCTACAGCCTGCAGAACGCGCAGATGCTGCGCGTCCTGCTGGAGGGGCACGACGACATCCTCGCGCGCAAGGGCACGATGGTCGCCTACCAGGGGCTCGTCGAGTTCGACGCCGAGTACCAGAACCACGGCAGGCAGCAGGCGCGCGCGTACACCGGCGAGGGCCTGGACCTGATGCGCTGCCACGGGCAGGGCACCGTCTACCTCGCCAACCTGGCCCAGCACGTACACATCATGGAGGTCGAACAGGACGGGCTCACCGTCGACAGCGCCTATGTCCTCGCGATGGACTCCTCGCTGCACCACGAGGTCATCGCCGTCGACAGCCAGTACGGCATCTCCGGCTCGGGGAAGTACCAGCTCAACATCACCGGCCGCGGCAAGGTCGCGCTGATGACGTCCGGGGCACCGCTGGTGATGCAGGTCACCCCGGACAAGTACGTCAACTGCGACGCCGACGCGATCGTGGCCTGGTCGACCGGTCTGCGGGTGCAGATGCAGGCGCAGACCCATTCGTCGGGAGTGTGGCGGCGTCGCGGCAACACCGGCGAGGGCTGGGAGCTGAGCTTCATGGGCAGCGGTTACGCGCTCGTCCAGCCCAGCGAACTGCTCCCGCCGCAGAACGCGGCGATCGGCCAGGGGCTGCGCGCCCAGTACGGCATGGGCCAGCAGGGTGCGCGGGCGCAGAACCAGGGCAACGTCTGGAGCTGAGCCCGGCCCCGGGCGGGGCGTCCGGCAGCCGGACGCCCCGACGGGCACACAGGAGACCGGGCGCGGCCTCGCACCGGGGTCGCCCGGCAGGGGCGTCAGCCGGTCACAGGCGGGCGCGCGTCGCCTCCAGCAGCCGTACGACCGACGCGTCCGCCACCCCTTCCACCTCGTCGTAGGCGTACCAGCGCAGGTCGAGGGACTCGTCGCTGATCGCCTCGACGGCCCCGGCCGGCGCGAGCGCGGCGTACTGCACATCCAGGTGCCAGGCGCACGGTGTGTGATGACGGTCCAGTCGCACCGGACCGCCGGGCAGCAGGACCAGCCCCTCGATGCCCGATTCCTCCGTCGCCTCCCGCAGCGCGGCGGCGGCCAGCGTCCGGTCGACGGGCTCGCAGTGGCCGCCCATCTGCAGCCACATCCGCATCTTGCGGTGCAGGGTCAGCAGCACGCGGCCCTGCCCGGGGTCGACCACCAGGGCGCTCGCCGTGATGTGGCCGTCCTCACAGGCCTTCCACATGCCGTCCGGGTGCGCCGCCAGGTGGTCGAGGTAGCCGTCGCGCAGCTCGTCCTGGCCCTCGTGGCTCTTCAGCACGAGGACCGCGTCGTCGTGCAGGGTCACTCGGCCGTGTCGCCCTTCCCGTTCCCGCCCGGGGCGTCGTCCTCGGCGTCCCGGTCCGTGTCCTTCGTCAGGTCCTTCGTCAGGTCCTTGGTCAGGTCCTTCTTGAGGTCCGGCTTTCCGGCGGAGTCGCCGGCCGCCTCCCCGAGCATCTTGTCGAGTTCGGAGAAGTCGAGCTGCTCGCGGTGCACGAAGCCGTCCGGGTCGTCCAGGTCGGAGGCCGTCGGCAGCATGTCCGGGTGGGCCCACAGGCCGTCACGGCCGTCCACACCGCGCGCGTCCGTCAGCGACGCCCACAGGCGGGAGGCGTCCCGCAGCCGGCGCGGGCGCAGCTGCAGACCGATCAGCGTGGCGAACGTCTGCTCGGCCGGACCGCCCGTGGCACGGCGGCGGCGCAGGGTCTCGCGCAACGCGTCCGCGGACGACAGGCGCGGCTTCGCGGCCGAGTGCACCACCGCGTCCACCCAGCCCTCGACGAGGGCGAGAGCCGTCTCCAGGCGGGCGAGCGCCGCCTTCTGCTCCGGGGTGTCCTCCGGCTGGAACATGCCCTGCTGAAGCGCCTGCTGGAGCTCCTCCGGGTTCTGCGGGTCGAACTGGCCGACCACGTCCTCCAGCTTCGCGGTGTCGACCTTGATCCCGCGCGCGTAGCCCTCGACCGCGCCGAACAGGTGCGAGCGCAGCCACGGCACGTGGGCGAACAGGCGCTGGTGGGCCGCCTCGCGCAGCGCGAGATACAGCCGCACCTCCTCCATGGGGACGCCGAGGTCCTTGCCGAACGCCTCGATGTTCAGCGGCAGCAGCGCGGCCTTGCCGGCCGGTCCGAGCGGCAGTCCGATGTCGGTCGACCCGACGACCTCGCCCGCGAGCACACCGACGGCCTGCCCGATCTGCGTGCCGAACATGGCGCCGCCCATCGAGCGCATCATGCCGATCAGCGGACCCGCCATGGCCTGCATCTCCTCCGGCAGGACATCGCCCATGGCGGCGCCGACCCGCTCGGCGACCGGATCGACCAGGTCCTTCCACACCGGGAGGGTCGCCTCCACCCACTCGGCGCGGCTCCAGGCCACCGCCGAGCCCGCTCCGGACGGCAGCGACGTCGCGTCGTCGAGCCACAGATCCGCCAGGCGGACGGCCTCCTGCACGGCGGAGCGCTCGCTGGGGCTCACACTCGCGTCCTTCGTCCCGTTCTGCGTGCCCTGGGCGACCGTCTGGCGGGCGATCTGCTTGGCCATGTCCCAGTTCACCGGGCCGCCCTCGTAGGAGAGCATCTGGCCCAGCTGCTGGAAGGCGGCGCCCAGGTCGGTGGGGTTCAGGGAGCCGAACATCGCGGCGAGCGGATTGTCGGCGCCGGCGCCGCCGGCTCCGGGTGACCCGAAACCGAACGGGTTGGCCGGTCCCTGACCACCGCCGCTCTGCTGGTCCTTCTTCTTGCCCTCGTCGCCGTCCTCCGGCTCCTCCGGCGGAAGGCCGAATCCGAATGGGGTGTCACTCACGGGATTCCTCGGCTGGTAAGGCCACCGGTTTTCCGGCGGCTGGCTGCCCGACAACACCACCCAGCGTAGACACCCCGACCGGATCGAGCCTGGGTGCTCCGCCGACACCTGCCCTGCGGCAGGATGGATGCCACCTGGTACGCACACGTGCATTCGCGTTCGTATTGAAGACAACCGCTGGAGACGCCCGGTGAGTTCCCCAGATCCGCAGGTTCGCGCAGCGCGAAACCGACCGACCGGTCCGACGCCCGACGAGCGTGCCCGGTCGGCGACGCCGTCGGGTGCGCGCGGCCCGGTCGTCGCCGTCACCGGCGCCGCGTCGGGGGTCGGCGCGCTGCTCACCGAGCGGCTCGCCGCTTCCGAGGCGATCAAGCGGGTCGTGGCCATCGACGAGCGGCGCGGGGAGTGCGCGGCGGCGCAGTGGCACATCCTGGACGTGCGGGACCCGGCCATCGCGGAGAAGCTGCGGGGCGCCGACGTCGTCGTGCACCTGGCCCTCGACCTCGATCTGGAGACCGACTCCGCGGCGCGCACCGCGTACAACGTCCGGGGGACGCAGACGGTACTGACCGCCGCGGCCGCCGCCGGGGTGCACCGCGTGGTGCTGTGCACCTCCACCATGGTGTACGGGGCCCTCCCGGACAACGAGCTGCCGCTCTCCGAGGACGCCGAGCTGCGGGCGACGGCGGAGGCGACCGGTGTCGGCGACCTCCTGGAGATCGAGCGGCTGGCCCGCCGGGCGCCGCGCGCGCATCCGGGCCTCAACGTCACGGTCGTACGCCCCGCCATCCTGGTGGGCGGCACCGACACGGCGTTGACCAGGTACTTCGAGTCGCCTCGGCTGCTGGTGGTGGCGGGCTCCCGGCCGGCCTGGCAGTTCTGCCACGTCGAGGACCTGTGCGGCGCCCTCGAGTACGCGGTCCTGGAGAAGGTGGAGGGGGAACTGGCCGTCGGGTGCGAGGGCTGGCTGGAACAGGAGGAGGTCGAGGAGCTCAGCGGGATCCGGCGGATGGAACTCCCCTCGGCGGTCGCCCTCGGCGCGGCGGCCCGGCTGCACCGCATCGGACTGACCCCCTCGCCCGCCGGGGACCTCGCCTACACGATGTATCCCTGGGTGGTGAGCGGAAGCCGGCTGCACGACGCCGGGTGGCGCCCCCGGTGGACGAACGAGGAGGTCCTGGCGGAACTCCTGGAGGAGGTGTCCGGGCGGCACACCGTGGCGGGGCGCCGACTGGGCCGCAAGGACGCCACGGCGGCCGGGGCGGCGGGAGCGACGGTGGCCCTGCTGGGCGCGGCGGCGGTGGTACGCCGCGCCCGAAAGGCCCGGCGCCGGATCTAGTGCCCCACCGGGCGAGCCGCGGCGCGCGACCGCCGGGGACGCCCGCCTCGGTGGCCCCGCCTCACGCGCGCGTACCGTCCGGGTCGCGGCGCCCCTCCGCCCCGGAGGTCGGGCGCGGGGGGGCGCCGGCCCGATCGACGGTTCTCGCCCGTCGGCGGTGTACGGCACGATGGGGCCATGGCATCCCACTTCGACCACCCCGGTGAGCGGGCGGCGCAGGACCCCATCCGGCTCCTCGCGATCCGTGACACCCCGCTGTCCCTGGACGAGGTCTTCCGGGCTGTCGGCGACGACGCGGCGGGAGGCACGGCGCTGTTCGTCGGGACGGTGCGCGACCACGACGGCGGGGCCGACGTGGCCGGGCTGGGGTACACGTGCCATCCGAGCGCCGAGGACGAGCTGCGGCGCGTCGCGGAGAAGGTCGTCGCCGGGTATCCGGTGCGGGCGCTCGCCGCGGTGCACCGCGTGGGGGACCTCAGGGTCGGCGATCTGGCGGTCGTCGTGGCCGTGGCGTGCCCGCATCGGGCCGAGGCGTTCGAGGCCTGCCGCAGACTGATCGACGACCTCAAGCACGAGGTGCCCATCTGGAAGCACCAGACGTTCTCCGACGGCACCGAGGAGTGGGTCGGCGCCTGCTGATCACGGCCGTCGTACCGCTCATCGGGTTGACCGCACGCCCACCTGGGCTCCGGTTGCGTAACCGTACCCCTGGCGTGAGCGTTGACAAGGCGGATGACTAGTCTGCTCATCAGTCTGTTGCGGTCGCTCATGGGGTTGGGAGGTCGGCATGGCGGCGCTCGCCTGGTTGCTGATTCCGCTGTTGGCCGCGATCGGCGCGGGACTCTGGGGTGGTTGGGCCAGCCGCAACCGCAAGACGGCGGGCGACGGCTCCGAGCTCGCCGGATACGCCCGTTTCCGTGAGGCCATGGAGCGCTCCCACACGGGCGGCTGAGACCCTCCGGCGACGGCGCGGAGCGGTGCGGGGGAGAGGGACCGGTCCGCCCGGACGGACGGCCCCGACGGTGCTCTTACGGGGCCGTCCCGTACTGTCGTTCCATGCCACGCCGCACCGCGACGATGCTCGCCTCCACCCTGATGCTGATCGCGCTTCTGTGCGCGGGCGTCATCATCAAAGTGCCGTACTCGGAGATGTCTCCGGGGCCGACGGTGAACACCCTCGCCGATCACGGTGGCGAGCCGGTGCTGCAGATCTCCGGCCGCAAGACCTACCCCGCGGACGGCCATCTGAACATGACCACGGTCCGGGTCACCAGCGCCGACTACAAGATGAACCTGGTCGAGGCGGTCTACGGCTGGCTCGCGCACGACACCAAGATCGTCCCGCATGACACGCTCTACCCGGACGGCAAGACCGAGCAGCAGTCCACTCAGGAGAACGCCGAGGAGTTCAGCCAGTCCCAGGAGAGCGCCAAGGTCGCCGCGCTCAAGGAACTCGGCATCCCGGTGCGGTCCTGGGTGATCGTCTCCACCGTGCTCAAGGGCTCACCGGCCGAGAACGAGCTGCATGCCGGCGACGTCGTCAAGGCGGTCGACGGGACCCCCGTGAAGGCGCCCGACGACGTCGCCAAGCTGGTCACCCGGCACAAGCCCGGTCAGAAGGTCGTGTTCACGATCACTCCGGCCAAGGACCAGGCCGCCGCCGAGAAGGCGCACAGGACGGCCACCGCGATCAAGGACGTGACGATCACCACGACACGTTCCCGCGACAGCGGTCAGCAGCGGGCCATCGTCGGGATCTCCGCCGGGACCGACCACACCTTCCCGTTCACCATCGACATCAAGCTGGCCGACGTCGGCGGACCGAGCGCCGGCCTGATGTTCGCGCTCGGCATCTACGACAAGCTCACCCCGGGCAACCTGACCGGCGGCCACTTCGTGGCCGGCACCGGCACGATCGACGACAACGGCAAGGTCGGTCCGATCGGAGGCATCGAGCTGAAGACGGTGGGCGCGCGCAGCCAGGGCGCCCAGTACTTCCTGACCCCCAAGGACAACTGCGCCCAGGCCGCCCAGGACACCCCCGACGGGCTCAGGCTCGTCAAGGTCGACACCATCGCGGACGCGCTGAGCGCGCTCAAGGACATCCGCGACGGCAGGACCGCCGACCTGCCCAGGTGCTCGGCCAAGGGCTGACGGCCAAGGGGCCGGCATGAGGCACTGACGGCGCGACGCCGATCGACGAGGGGGCGCCCGGAACCTTCCGGGCGCCCCCTCGTCGTGTACGCGCTGATGCGCGCGCCCCTCAGTCCGCGAACGTGGCCGACAGCGCCTCGGCGAGCCCCGGCACCAGGTCGGGGCCCGTCAGCACCTCTTTCGGCGAGTCCTTCTCGCGCAGCCGCAGCGCCGACTCCCGCGTACCGTCCCGCAGCACGGCGACCGTCATCCGCACCTCCTGGCGGTCGGGGTGCTGGGCGACCCACTTGGCCAGCTTCTTCTCGCCGAGGCCCTCGGGCACCTGGGCCTCTGCGGACGGCGGGAGCATCAGCCGCTCCACCGTGAGCGCGCAGCCGACGACCGCCGCGGGCCACGCGATGGTGCCGAGGAAGTCGTCCAGCGGGCGTCCCGCGGGGATCTCGTCCTGCTCGATCGGGGTGAGGCCGGTCTGCGTGGACTCCTCCTCGAGGCCGAGCTGTGCGGCGAGCGCGGGTTCCTGGGTCCGCAGCCGCGAGGTGTCGACGAGGGCGAAGAGACGGGCGGGCTGGTCCCAGCCGAGGCCGGAGGCGTACTCGTCGATCTCGAGTACGGCCCGGGTGAGCGGGTTCGCCGCCATGGGTGTGTTGGACATGGTCACAATCCTGCCTCCTTCGCACCCGGAACCGGGAACCGAGTAAAGCGCCAGTAAGTTGCATAGGTAGGGCTCCGCGACCGTGGGGCCTCACCCATGGTCCGCGTTCACGGGGGCCGGAGGAATCGACAGCGAACTTCGAGGTGCGCACCTTGGCTTTCCAGATGCCGGACCGCGGCGGAGGCCCGACGGGGCCGCGGATCAGAGTCGGCCGTCCGTCCGGACGTGCCCGGACCCTGCTCATGACACTGGGGGTCCTCGCCGTCCTCGGTATGGCGTTCGTCATGTTCGCCGGCTTCTGGACGGACTGGCTCTGGTACCGGTCGGTGAAGTACTCGTCCGTCTTCACGACCGTGCTGTGGACCAAGATCGGGCTCTTCGCCGTCTTCGGTCTGCTGATGGCGGCCTCGGTCGGCTTCAACATCTGGCTCGCGCACAGACTGCGGCCGCCGCTGAGCGCCATGTCCATGGAGCAGCAGAGCCTGGACCGCTACCGGATGGGGATCGCGCCCTACAAGGGATGGCTGCTGCTCGGGATCACCGCCCTGGTGGGCCTGATCGCGGGCGCGTCGGCGTCCGGACAGTGGCGGACCTGGCTGATGTGGGTCAACGGCGTGCCCTTCCACCAGAAGGACCCCCAGTTCCACCTGGACATCGCCTTCTACGCCTTCGACCTGCCCTGGTACCGCTTCCTGCTCGGCTTCGGCTTCGCGGCCACGGTGCTGTCGCTGATCGCCGCCGCCCTCACGCACTACCTCTACGGCGGTCTGCGGGTCACCTCCCCGGGCGCGCGTGCCACGGCCGCGGTGACGGGACACCTGTCGGTGCTGCTCGGCCTGTTCGTCGCCCTGAAGGCCGTCGCCTACTGGCTCGACCGGTACGGCCTCGCGGTCAAGTCCAGCGACTTCAAGGCGACCGGCAACTGGACGGGCCTGCGGTACGTGGACGCCAACGCCTATCTGCCGGCCAAGACGATCCTGTTCTGCATCGCCGTCATCTGCGCGCTGCTCTTCTTCGCCGCCCTGTGGCGGCGGACCTGGCAGCTCCCGGTCATCGGCTTCGGTCTGATGGTGCTCTCGGCGATCCTCGTCGGCGGGCTCTACCCGGCGATCGTCCAGAAGTTCCAGGTGCAGCCGAACGAGCAGGCCAAGGAGGCGCCGTACGTCGAGAAGAACCTCAAGGCGACGCGCGAGGCCTACGGGATCGACGACGCCCAGGTGACCGAGTACGCGGGGGAGAGCGGCACCAAGGACAAGAGCACGCTGCGCGACGACGCGGACGCGACCGCGAGCGTGCGCCTGCTGGACCCGAACATCGTCTCCCCGACGTTCCAGCAGCTCCAGCAGATGAAGAACTACTACGCCTTCCCGACCAACCTGGACGTCGACCGCTACGGCAAGGACGGCGCGAACGGCAAGGACCAGGACACGGTCATCGGCCTGCGCGAGCTGAACCTGGCGGGCATCCCGAAGCGGAACTGGATCAACGACCACTTCCGCTACACCCACGGCTACGGCGTGGTCGCCGCCAAGGGCACCACGGCCGACGCCAACGGGCAGCCCGAGTTCACCGAGTCCGACCTGCCGTCGAGGGGTGAGCTGCCCAGGTACCAGCAGCAGGTCTACTACGGCGAGAAGACCGACACGTACTCGATCGTCGGCGGTCCCCAGAAGGAGATCGACTACTCCGACGACAGCGGCGAGAAGACCACCAGCTACCAGGGCAAGAGCGGGGTCAGCCTCGCGAACCCGGTCAACCGGGCCGCGTACGCGGTGGCCTTCGGCGAACCCCAGATGCTCTACTCGGGCGCCATAGGCAAGGGCTCGCGGATCCTCTACAACCGCACGCCCAAGGAGCGGGTCGAGGCGGTCGCGCCCTGGCTGACCATCGACGGCGACGCCTACCCGGCGGTCGTCGACGGCCGCATCCAGTGGATCGTCGACGCCTACACGACGACGAACAGCTATCCGTACGCGTCCCGTACGACGCTGGGCGACACGACGGCCGACTCGCTGACCGCGAACAACACGCAGCGCGCCGTGGTGGCCCAGCAGAACCAGGTCAACTACATCCGCAACTCGGTGAAGGCGACCGTCGACGCCTACACCGGCGAGGTGAAGCTCTACCAGTGGGACACCAAGGACCCGGTCCTGAAGACCTGGATGAAGGCGTTCCCGGACACCGTGAAGCCGCGGGGGGACATCTCACCGTCGTTGATGTCCCATCTGCGCTATCCGCAGGACCTGTTCAAGGTCCAGCGTGAACTGCTGACCCGCTACCACGTCAAGGACGCCCAGACGTTCCTCAGCGGCAGCGAGGTGTGGCAGGTGCCGGACGACCCGACCAACAAGTCGGGCGACGCGGTCCCGCCGTACTACCTGAGCATGAGGATGCCCGACCAGTCCGCGCAGGCGTTCTCCCTCACGACGACCTTCAACCCGAACGGGCGGGACAACCTCAGCGCCTTCATGTCGGTCGACTCCGAGGCGGGCAGCAGCGACTACGGCAAGATCAGAATCCTGAAGCTGCCGACGAGCAAGACGGTCGACGGCCCCAAGCAGGTGCAGAGCCAGTTCAACTCCGAACAGCAGATCGCCGAATCGATCAGCCTGCTCAGACGCGGGGACTCCGAGGTCGAGTACGGGAACCTGCTCACCGTGCCGCTCGACGGGGGACTGCTGTACGTGGAGCCGGTCTACGTCCGTGGCGGCGGCCTCAAGTACCCGCTGCTGCGCAAGGTGCTGGTGACCTACGGCGGCACCACCGCGTTCGAGAACACGCTCGGCGAGGCGCTCGACAAGGTCTTCGGGACGCAGAGTTCGACCCGGCCGCCGGACACCGGCACCACCACCCCGCCCCGAGCCGGTGACACGACGGTCCAACAGGCGCTCCAGGACGCCCAGAAGGCCTTCGACGCCGGGCGGGAGGCCCTCAAGAAGGAGGACTTCGAGGCGTACGGGCGGGCGCAGAAGGACCTCCAGAAGGCGCTCCAGCGCGCCGAGGAGGCCCAGTCCACGTCCTCCGGCAAGCCGGGTGGCGGCGGGAGCGGGCCGAGCAGCGGCCCGTCCGCCACCGCGCCCCCCTCGCCCGGAGGCTGAACCGACCACCCTCCCGCGCCGTGGTACGGTTGTCTCACAACGGCGCGGGGTGGAGCAGCTCGGTAGCTCGCTGGGCTCATAACCCAGAGGTCGCAGGTTCAAATCCTGTCCCCGCTACTGAAGTCGAAAGGCCCGGATCCTGATCGAGGATCCGGGCCTTTCGCATGCGCGCGCGACACGAGGAGACGTACGGCGTGACCTGCCCACTCTCCTGAAGTACGGGCGCCTGCGTGGGGAGTTGGCCGATCTGTGTTTGACTTGTCTCTCTGTGGGCATGTCGACAAAACGCTGAAGTGACCTCACTGGCTGCGGTACACGAGGTGTATCCAGGTGGCAGGTGGTGCGACGATGGACGTTATGGGGGACAAGGCAGCTCTGTTCGAGACGGGACGAAATGTGCAGTCTGCCGGCCGGGACGAGACGGGTGAGGCCGCCGAGGAGGCGCGCCGTCGGCTCGCCGCCGAGGCCGGGGACATCGAGGCGATGAGCGTTCTCGGCGCCATGCTGCTGCGCCGCGGCGACCTGGACGAGGCCGAGCCCCAGTTGCGTGCCGCCACCGCCGCGGGCGACCGGGCCGCGGCCAACAACCTGGGGGTCCTGCTGCACCAGCGCGGCTATGCGGAGGAGGCCGCGGGCTGGTGGCGGATCGCGGCGGTCGCCGGCTCGGCCGCCGCGGCGCACGCGCTGGGACGGCACCACCGTGAGCGCGGCGACGAGCCGGCGGCCGAGTACTGGCTGCGCCAGTCCGCGGAGCAGGGGCACGCCCTCGGCGCCTATGCGCTGGCCGATCTGCTGGAGCACCGCGGCGACCCCGGTGCGGGGCGGTGGATGCGCGCCGCGGCCGAGCGGGGGCATCGCGAGGCCGCCTACCGGCTTGCGCGCACGCTGGACCGCAGGGCGCTCCACGGGCGTGAGAGCGGCGGTGACAACGGTGTCGCGACGGCCGGCCCGGTCAGGGCCGCCGGGACGGTGGGGGTTGCCGCGGCCGCCGGGACCACCGGGGCGGTCGACGAGGCCGAGCAGTGGTACCGGCAGGCCGCGGCGCGCGGGCACCGCAGGGCCGCGCTGCACCTCGGCGCGATCCTGGAGCAGCGGGGCGACCTCAAGGAGGCCGGGCGCTGGTATCTGACGAGCGCCAAGGACGGCGAGGCCCGTGCGGCCTGCGCCCTCGGCTTCCTGCTGCGGGACGCCGGGGACGCCGAGAGCGCCGCCGTCTGGTGGCTGCGCGCGGCCCAGGAGGGCGACGGCAACGCGGCCAACGCGCTCGGTGCCCTGCACGCCGAGCGCGGCGAGACGCAGACGGCGGAGCGCTGGTACCGGGCGGCGATGGACGCGGGCGACGTGAACGGCGCGTACAACCTCGGCCTGCTCTGCGCGGAGCAGCAGCGGACCGCCCAGGCCGAGCAGTGGTATCGGCGGGCGGCGTACGCCGGGCATCGCGAGGCCGCGAACGCGCTCGCCGTCCTGCTCCTCCAGGGCGAGGACGAGACGGGCGCCGAGCCGTGGTTCTCCAAGGCCGCGGAGGCCGGCAGCGTGGACGCCGCGTTCAACCTCGGGATCCTCTACGCGGGGCGGGGCGAGGACGAGGCGGCTCTCGGGTGGTACGAGCGCGCCGCGGCCGCCGGGCACTGCGAGGCGGCGCTCCAGGTGGGCATCGCACGGCTGCGGGAGGGGGACGAGCAGGAGGCCGAGCGGCATCTGCGGTGCGCCGCGGGGGGCGGGAGCGCCGAGGGCGCCTACCGGCTGGCCACCCTGCTGGACGCCCGCCGGCCGCCGATCCCCGAGCACGAGCTGGGGGAGCCCTCCCAGGAGAAGAGCGAGTGCGAGGAGTGGTACGAGAGGGCGGCCCATCAGGGCCACCGCAGGGCGCAGGTGCGGGTCGGGATGCTGGCCGCCGCGCGCGGCGACGTGGTGGAGGCGGCCCGCTGGTACCGCGTGGCGGCCGAGGGCGGATCGCGCAACGGCGCGTTCAACCTGGGGCTGCTGCTGGCCCGCGAGGGCAGCGAGCCGGAGGCCGCTCTGTGGTGGACCAGGGCAGCCGACGCGGGGCACGGCCGGGCCGCGCTGCGCCTGGCGCTGGTCTACACGCGTCGGGGCGAGCTGGCGGAGGGGCAGCGCTGGGCGGACCGCGCCGTGACGCTCGGGCCCGCCGAGGTGTCCGAGCGTGCGGCACGGCTGCGGGACGCGCTGAAGCAGGAGCTGTCGGCCTGACATGAGGCGCGCTGCCGTGCCGCGGGCGAAGGGATTTGCCTCTGTCGGCACCCTTGACGTAATGTTCAGTTCACCGACGCGGGGTGGAGCAGCTCGGTAGCTCGCTGGGCTCATAACCCAGAGGTCGCAGGTTCAAATCCTGTCCCCGCTACTGAAAGTCCGAGGCCGGAACCCATGAGGGTTCCGGCCTCGGCGTATGTCGCCCACGAAGTCGCCTTCGCGTGGTCGTCGCCTTGGCGTGGTCCGCTCGCGGCCGGGTTCCGGTCAGGCCGCCGCGCAGGCCGGGCACAGGCCGCGGTAGGTGACCTCGACATCCGAGACCGTGAAGCCGAAGCGCTCGGCGTCGGGCAGATCCGCGAGCGGATTGCCGGTCGGGTGCACGTCGCGGATGGCTCCGCAGCCGGCGCAGACCAGGTGGTGGTGCGGACGGTGCGCGTTCGGGTCGTAGCGCTTGGCCCGCTTGTCGGTGGCGACCTCGATGACCTCGCCGAGCGAGACCAGCTCACCCAGCGTGTTGTACACGGTCGCCCGGGAGATCTCGGGCAGTCGGGTCACGGCACGGGCGTGCACCTCGTCGGCCGTCATGTGGACGTGATCACCGTCGAGGACCTCAGCCACGACACGTCGCTGCGCGGTCATCCGCCATCCGCGTCCGCGCAGCCGTTCCAACAGGTCGCTCATGCGCACCAGCCTAACAGTCGGGGGACCAGATCCCGAACGAATGTGATTTTGGAGCTCTCCTTGACTTAGACAATGTCCATTGTGGGATCGAAAACGAATTTGGCCAAGCAACAAGTGTGGCCGGACGGGACGCAGGAGGTACACGTGACGCAGGGGCCGCTCACGACGGAGGCCGGAGCCCCGGTGGCCGACAACCAGAACAGCGAGACCGCAGGCGTCGGTGGCCCGGTGCTCGTCCAGGACCAGCTCCTGCTGGAGAAGCTGGCCCACTTCAACCGGGAGCGCATCCCGGAGCGCGTGGTGCACGCGCGCGGTGCGGGCGCCTACGGCACGTTCACGGTGACCGCCGACGTCACGCCGTACACGCGTGCCGCGTTCCTCTCCGAGGTCGGCAAGCGGACGGAGACGTTCCTGCGCTTCTCCACCGTGGCCGGGAACCTGGGGGCCGCGGACGCCGTGCGCGACCCTCGTGGCTGGGCGCTGAAGTTCTACACCGAGGAGGGCAACTACGACCTCGTCGGCAACAACACCCCGGTGTTCTGCATCAAGGACGCCGTCAAGTTCCCCGACTTCATCCACACCCAGAAGCGCGACCCGTACACCGGCTCGCAGGAGGCGGACAACGTCTGGGACTTCTGGGGTCTGTCGCCCGAGTCCACCCACCAGGTGACCTGGCTGTTCGGCGACCGGGGCATCCCCGCCTCCTACCGCCACATGAACGGCTACGGCTCGCACACCTTCCAGTGGAACAACGAGGCCGGCGAGGTCTTCTGGGTCAAGTACCACTTCAAGACCGACCAGGGGATCAGGAACCTCACCCAGGCCGAGGCCAACAGGCTCGCCGGCGAGGACCCCGACTCCCACCAGCGCGACCTGCGGGAGGCCATCGAGCGGGGCGACTTCCCGACCTGGACCGTGCAGGTGCAGATCATGCCGGCCGACGAGGCGGCCCAGTACCGCTTCAACCCGTTCGACCTCACCAAGGTGTGGCCGCACGAGGACTACCCGCCGATCGAGATCGGCAAGCTGGAGCTCAACCGCAACCCGGAGAACGTCTTCGCCGAGGTCGAGCAGTCGATCTTCAGCCCCGCGCACTTCGTGCCGGGCATCGGCCCCTCCCCGGACAAGATGCTCCAGGGCCGCCTCTTCGCGTACGGCGACGCGCACCGCTACCGGGTCGGCGTCAACGCCGATCACCTGCCGGTGAACCGCCCGCACGCCACGGAGGCGCGCACCCACTCCCGTGACGGCTTCCTCTACGACGGCCGCCACAAGGGGGCGAAGAACCACGAGCCGAACAGCTTCGGCGGCCCGCTCCAGACGGACCGGGCGCTGTGGCGGCCGACGGCGGACTTCACGGCGGGCACCGGCAACCACCCGGCCCCGGTGCACGCCGAGGACGACGACTTCGTGCAGGCGGCCGACCTCTACCGGCTGATGTCCGAGGGCGAGAAGGGCCGTCTGGTCGAGAACCTGTCGGGCTTCCTCGCCAAGGTGTCGCGGAAGGACATCGTCGCGCGCGCGGTCGGCAACTTCCGTCAGGCCGACCCGGACCTCGGCAAGCGCCTGGAGGCCGCTGTCCAGGCCCTGCGCGGCTGACCCGGGTCGGACCGCTTGCCGTAGGGGACGGGCCGAGGCCCCCCGGGGGGCCTCGGCCCGTCGATGTCGACAGCCCTCAGGGCAGGGTGGCCGGAACGGGCGGCCGGGCCGGTGCCCAGCAGCGGATGATGTCGCGGACCGAGACGACGCCCACGGGTTCGTCGCGGTCGAGGACGATCAGATGCCGGAAGCCGCCCCGGGTCATGGCGCGGGCGGCCTCCTCGAGTGTCCAGGACGGCGTCGCGAACACGACGTCCGTGGTGGTGTGGGCGTGGGCCGGCTCGGCGTCCGGATCCTGGCCGAGGCCGACGGAGTTGAGGATGTCGCGTTCGGTCAGGATGCCGGGGCCGCCCGCCTCGGGGTCGAGGACGACGGCCGCGCCGACCCGGCGGGCGGACATCAGGGCTGCTGCCTGGCGGAGGGTGTGTGCGGGCCCGATGGTGAGGACCATCGTGCTCATGGCGTCGCGGACGAGCATGGGGCGGAGCCACCTCCCGTGCACTGCTTCACACGTTCACCAGTGGGGGAGTCCCAGACTCGCAGGCAAAGGGCGGGTCAACAAGAGGGCGCACGACGTGAGTTCAGGGGCTCACGGAACAGCCCTCGGCCGCCCTCAGTACCGCCCGTTCAGATGGTCCAGCAGCGTGTCGTGCAGGAGCCCGTTGGACGCGGCCGCGTTTCCGCTGTGCGGCCCCGGGCGTCCGTCCAGCCCCGTGAAGGAACCGCCCGCCTCCGTCACGATGATCGCGTTCGCCGCCATGTCCCACAGCGACAGCTCCGGCTCGGCGCACAGGTCCACCGACCCCTCGGCGACCATCATGTACGGCCAGAAGTCGCCGTAGCCCCGGGTGCGCCACACCGCGCGCGTCAGGTCAAGGAAGCCGTTCAGCCTGCCCTGCTCCTCCCACCCCGACAGCGAGGAGTACGCGAAGGACGCGTCGGCCAGCCGGGAGACCTCCGAGACGCGCAGCCGGGACGCCGAGAACAGGCTGCGGCCCGTGAACGCGCCGTGCCCCTGGGCGGCCCACCAGCGGCGGCCCAGCGCGGGGGCCGACACCAGGCCGACCACGGGCTGGTATCCGCCTTCCCCCGTCTGCATGAGCGAGATCAGGGTCGCCCACACCGGCACGCCGCGCACGTAGTTCTTGGTGCCGTCGATCGGGTCCACGACCCAGCGGCGCGGTCCTGTGCCCTCGATGCCGTACTCCTCGCCGAGGACCGCGTCCCGCGGGCGGGCCCGCTGCAGCTGGCTCCGGATCAGTTCCTCGGCGGCCTTGTCGGCCTCGCTCACCGGTGTCATGTCGGGTTTGGTCTCGACCTTGAGGTCGAGCGCCTTGAACCGGTCCATCGTCGCCGCGTCCGCCGCGTCCGCGAGTACATGGGCGAGCCGCAGGTCATCGAGATAGTCGGGCATGACCGAACCGTATCCGCCCCGCCCGGGACACAGCCACACCGGACGCGCGCGATCACGGCGAGCCGCGCACGATGGCCGACGCACGCCCCCACCGCCGCCGCGCACCCTTGACACCGCATGCGCCCGCGTCAACCCTGTCCGTCAGAGCTCCCGGCCCCGAGGGAGGCGACGATGCCCGCAGCGCGGGAATCCCTGCTGGACGCCGCGTACATGGCGCTTTCGCGCCGCCCCTGGTCCGCCGTGCGCATGGTGGACGTGGCCACGGCGGCCGGTGTCTCCCGCCAGACGCTCTACAACGAGTTCGGCAGCAAGGACGGTCTGGCGCGGGCTCTGGTCCGCCGGGAGGCCGACGCCTTTCTGGCGGGTGTCGACCGCGTGCTCGCCGTCCACGCCGAGCCGCGGGAACGCCTGACCGCCGCCGCCGAGTGGACCATGAGGACGGCCCGGGGCAACGCGCTCGTACGGGCCATGCTCACCGGGAGCTGGAGCGAGCGGCTGCCCGCGCCGCCGCTCAGGGCGGTGCCGTCCAGCTCGGCGGTGCCCGCCCAACGGCGTGCCGACGGTCCGCTGCCCTCACCGACGGACTTCGTCGCGCTCGTCCGCGACCGCGCCGTGGCCGCGCTGTCCGGGCCCGGAGTGAGCAGGGGAAGCGTCCCGGAGCTCGTCCGGGCCTGTGAACTGGTCGTCCGGCTGGCGCTGTCCTGCGTGGCCGCCCCACCGGAACAAGGGGTCGCGGAGCTGGTGCGCGCGGCCCTGCCCCGGCAGACGCGGTGAGGGGCGCGGCGCGCGGCTCAGTGCGCGGACCCCGAGAGCTGCAGCCCGATCACCCCCATGATCACCAGCGTGATCGAGATGATCTTCAGGGTGGACACCAGGTCGTCCAGGAAGATCATGCCGTAGATGGCGGTCCCGGCCGCGCCGATGCCGGTCCACACCGCGTACGCCGGTCCCACGTCCAGCTTCTTCAACGAGAGGGTCAGCAGGCCGAAGCTGCCGAGGGCGAAGCAGGCGAACGCGATCGTCGGCCACAGCCTGGTGAAGCCGTGCGAGAGCTTGAGACACACGGCGAAGCCGGTCTCCAGAACACCGGCCACGATGACCAGCAGCCACGCCATGTCCCGTCCTCCCGCGCGCCCACGTCGACGGGTAAGCATTTACCGGCGCGCGAGAGAACCAAACACGCCTCAGTCCCCTTCCTTCCGCTCGCGCGTGGCGAGCAGTCGGCGCAGGGAGTAGAGGCGCTGCGGGTCGGCGTGCCCCTCGCTCACCCAGGCGTCCAGGGCGCAGTCCTGTTCGTCGTGACCGCACGCCCGGGGGCAGCCCTCGGTGCCGGGCTCC
The DNA here is from genome assembly GCF_040650555.1 of Streptomyces sp. NPDC048664. NCBI lineage: Bacteria > Bacillati > Actinomycetota > Actinomycetes > Kitasatosporales > Streptomycetaceae > Streptomyces > Streptomyces sp. NPDC048664. Next base: position 60,652 of record NZ_JBEZHK010000009.1, read on the forward strand.
AGGTCGGGGAAGGCGTGGATCACCCGGGAGGGGTCGACGTGCGCGAGCCCGAAGGACCGTACGCCCGGGGTGTCGACGACCCAGCCGTCCGCTCCCCACAGGGGCAGCGCCAGCGCCGAGGTCGTGGTGTGCCGGCCGCGGCCGGTCACCGCGTTGACATGCCCGGTGACGCGCCGCCGCTCCTCGGGCACGAGCGCGTTGACCAGCGTCGTCTTGCCCACGCCCGAGTGCCCGACGAACGCCGTGACCTTGCCGTCCAGCTGCTCGCGGACCCGGTCCGCGGCGCCGCCGTTCTCCAGTTCCTCACGGCTGGTGACGACGTACGGGATGTCGAGCGCCCCGTACAGCTCCAGCAGCTTGTCGGGGGAGGCGCGGTCCGACTTCGTCAGGACGAGGAGCGGTTCGAGGCCGCCGTCGAAGGCCGCGACCAGGCAGCGGTCGATGAGGCGGGGACGCGGCTCGGGGTCGGCGAGCGCGGTGACGATGGCCAGCTGGTCGGCGTTGGCGACCACGACGCGTTCGTAGGGGTCGTCGTCGTCGGCGGTGCGGCGCAGGACCGAACTGCGCTCCTCGATGCGCACGATGCGGGCGAGGGTGTCCTTGGTGCCCGACAGGTCCCCGACGAGGGCGACCCGGTCGCCCACCACCGCGGCCTTGCGGCCCAGCTCACGGGCCTTCATCGCCATGACCGTACGGTCCTCGACCAGACAGGTCAGCCGGCCACGGTCGACGGTGAGGACCAGCCCCTCGGCCGCGTCCTCGTGCTTGGGCCGGATGTGGGTCCGCGGGCGGTTGCCCTTGCGGTTGGGACGGGTCCGGATGTCGTCCTCGTCGGTGTGCTTGCCGTAGCGGCGCATGATCGTGATCCGCCCGTCAGTTCCCGAGCATCCCGGACCACAGCTCGGGGAAGTCGGGCAGCGTCTTGGCCGTCGTCGCGACGTTCTCGATCCGCACCCCGTCGACCGCCAGCCCGATGATCGCGCCCGCGGTCGCCATGCGGTGGTCGTCGTAGGTGTGGAAGACCCCGCCCCGCAGCGGGCGCGGGCGGATGTGGAGACCGTCCGCGGTCTCGGTGACATCGCCGCCCAGCTCGTTGATCTCCTTGGTCAGCGCGGCCAGGCGGTCCGTCTCGTGCAGCCGCAGATGGGCCACGCCGCGCAGGGTCGAGGGGGAGTCCGCGAGCGCGGCGACCGCGGCGATGCCGGGCGTCAGCTCGCCGACCTCGCCGAGGTCCACGTCGATGCCGTGCAGGGCGCCCGAACCGGTGAACTCCAGGCCCCGCTCGGTCAGCGCGCAGGAGCCGCCCATCTCGGTGAAGATCTCCCGCAGCCGGTCGCCGGGCTGGGTGGTGCGGGTGGGCCAGTCGGGGACGACCACGGTGCCGCCGGTCACCAGGGCGGCGGCGAGGAAGGGCTGGGCGTTGGACAGGTCGGGCTCGACGGTCAGATCCCGGCCGAGCAGGGCGCCCGGGGTCACCCGCCACACGTCGGCCTCCCCGCCCGACTCCGGGGTGTCCACCTGGGCGCCGGCGGCGCGCAGCATCTCCACGGTCATACGGATGTGCGGCAGCGAGGGCAGGGTGGAGCCGGTGTGCCGGACCTCCACCCCCTGGTTGAAGCGCGGCGCGGACAGCAGCAGGGCGCTGACGAACTGGGAGGACGAGGAGGCGTCGACGGACACCGGACCGCCGTCGAGCGCGCCCCCGCCGTGGACGGTCAGGGGCAGCGCCCCGCGGCCGTCGTCGTCGATACGGGCACCGAGGCCGCGCAGGGCGTCGATCACGCCGTGCAGGGGGCGTTCGTAGGACCGCGGGTCGCCGTCGAAGCGGACGGGGCCGTCGGCGAGCGCGGCGACCGGCGGCAGGAAGCGCATCACGGTGCCCGCGTTGCCCACGTCGACGGTGGCCGGGCCGTGCAGCGCGGCCGGGATCACGCGCCAGGCCTCGCCGGAGCCGTCCGGGCCGACCCCTTCCTCGATGCCGACGCCCAGCGCACGCAGGGCACCGGCCATCAGCAGGGTGTCGCGGGACCGCAGCGGGCGGCGCAGCCAGCCGGGCTCGGAGGCCAGGGCGGCGAGGATCAGCGCACGGTTGGTGACCGACTTGGACCCGGGCACGTGGACCGTCGCGTCGACGGGTCCGCTCGCGTGGGGGGCGGGCCAGAGAGCGGTGTGCGCGGAGTTCACGGTCATGCGCCCCACTGTAGTGGCTGGTCCGGTCCGCAGATCTTGATCAAAGACGGCGGAACGAGCCCGAACCGTCGTCCGTCACCGCCGTCGCCGGTCCCGTCGGGGCGCGCGCGGTGCTCAGCGGGTCACCACACCCGCAGCAGCCACTGGGCGCCGCCCATCAGCGAGCACAGCGACACCACGTGGAACAGGAAGAACCACAGAGCCGCCGGCACGTGGGTGAGCCGCGAGAGCTGGTCGGCGTCGGAGTCCCCGGCGCCGCCGCGCGCGCGCTTCACCTGGAGTTCGAAGGCGGGCCGTACGCCGCCGATCAGCAGGAACCACACCACCGCGTACGCGAAGGCCGCCTGGACCTGCGGACCGGTCAGCCAGGTCACCAGGACGAACACGCCCCCGGTGAGCACCACGGTCAGCGCGCCGTAGGCGTTGCGGATCATCACCAGCATCACCAGGAGCAGCACGGTGGCCAGCCACAGCAGCGCGGTGATGTGCCCCGCCGCGAGCAGCGCGGCGCCGCCGAGGCCCAGGAGCGGGGGAGCGGTGTAGCCCGCGGCGGCGGTGAGGATCATGCCCAGGCCGTACGGCTTGCCCCGGCTGACGGTGAGGCCGCTGGTGTCGGAGTGGAGCCGGATCCCGGTGAGGGTGCGGCCGGTGAGCAGCGCGACCAGCCCGTGGCCGCCCTCGTGCGCGATGGTGATGGCGTTGCGCGAGACGCGCCACACGCGGGGCGGGACGACGACGCAGAGCGCGGCCACCAGCGTGGCGACCACCACCCACAGGTCGGGATCGGGCTGGGCGCCGACGACCTGGTCCCAGAGGTCGGGCAGCGAGCTGAGAGAGATCGCGCTCAAGGTGGTCGAGGCGGGACTGTGCATGATCGGCGTTGGCTCCCGGGCGAGGCGTCGGATCTGGCAGTCTGGCACGTATGTGCGGAAGGTACGCGGCCAGTCGCAGGCCCGAGGATCTCGCGGCAGTCTTCGATATCGGGATGAGGGAGCCCGAGGAGCCCCTGGCACCCGATTTCAACGTCGCCCCGACCAAGGAGGTCTACGTCGTCCTGGACCGTCCTGTGAAGGACGCCGACGACAGGCGGCCGGTTCGCCAGTTGCGCAGACTCCGGTGGGGACTGGTCCCGTCCTGGTCCCGGACGCCCGAGGGCGCCGCGCGGATGATCAACGCGCGTGCCGAGACCGTGCACGAGAAGCCCTCCTACCGCCGCGCCTTCGCCGCCCGCCGCTGCGTCATCCCCGCCGACGGCTACTACGAGTGGGTCACCGGCAAGGAGGAGCGCGACCTGGAGACCGAGGGCCGCAGGAAGCGCCCGCGCAAGCAGCCCTACTTCGTGCTGCCCGCCGACGGCTCGGTCTTCGCGATGGCCGGGCTGTACGAGTTCTGGCGCGATCGCACCCTGCCGGACGACCATCCCGGCGCGTGGTGGGTGACCTGCGCGGTGATCACGACCGAGGCGGAGACGGCACCGCTGGCCGCGGCCCCGGCCGAGGGGCCGCGGGCCCTGGCCGACATCCACCCCCGGATGCCGCTGATGCTCACCCCGGACCGCTGGGACGCCTGGCTCGACCCCGCCCGCACCGACCCGGACGGCCTGCGCTCCCTGCTGGAGCCGCCGCCGCCCGGTCTGATGCGCGCCTACCCCGTCTCAACGGCGGTCAGCAACGTCCGCAACAACGGCCCGGAGCTGCTGAAGGAGCTGGAGGCCCCCGAGGAGGGCACACTCTTCTGACGTGACGGACTCCTCCCAGCACCGCAGCCCCCACGCCCTTCCGGGCGAGACCCAGAGCGTCGGGACCGACGCCGGAACGGCCCGTGTCACCTGGCACAGGGCGCCGCGGCCGCGGCTGGTCCTGGCCGTGAGCCATGGCGCGGGCGGCGGCATCGAGGCGCGCGACCTGCGGGCGCTGGCCGAGGCGCTGCCCGCGCACGGGGTGAGCGTCGCCCTGGTGGAGCAGCCCTGGCGGGTCGGGGGCAAGAAGGTGGCGCCCGCGCCCAGGACGCTGGACGCGGGCTGGCGCGGGGTGTGGCCCGTCCTCGCGGACGCCGGGCCGCCCGTGATCGCCGGGGGCCGCAGCGCCGGGGCCCGGGTCGCCTGCCGCACGGCGCGCGAACTCGGTGCCGCCGCCGTGCTCGCGCTGAGCTTCCCGCTGCACCCGCCGGGCAGGCCCGAGAAGTCCCGGGCCGACGAACTGCTCGGCGCGGGTGTGCCCACGCTCGTGGTCCAGGGCGGCAACGATCCGTTCGGGAGGCCGGAGGAGTTCCCGCGGGGGCCCTACGACCTCGTCGAGGTGCCGTACGGCGATCACGGTCTCGCCGTCCCCAAGCGCGCGGACATCACGCAGGAGGCGGCGCTGGAGGTCGTCACCGGGGCCGTGGCGACGTGGGTCATGTCACTCGGGTGACTCCCGGGAGCCGCGGGAATGCCGCGGAGCGGACCGCTGTTGTGCGGATCAGACGGCACGGGAAGGTGCCGCGCCGACGCAGAAGAGGGAGTCCGCCGCATGGGTTCGACCGTATGCCCGAGCCGCCGCAGCAGTGCTGACCTGGACTGGACGGTGCTGCACGCGGCGCGGAGCGGCCCTGTTCGGGCGGCGGCCGGTAAGGATGTTCGTCTATCCTCCGATTCCAGTGGGATCGGTTTCGGTCCTGCCACGTCACTGGAGGAGGTGGGTCCGGTCACCGGTACCGACGCAGGGACCGACAACGGCCAGGCGGAGCAGCCCGAGGGCCGGGGCAGGGACGCGGAGTCGTCCGCCGCGCGCAGTGCGCGCTTCGAGCGGGACGCCCTGGAGTTCCTCGACCAGATGTACTCGGCGGCGCTGCGCATGACGCGCAACCCGGCCGATGCCGAGGACCTGGTCCAGGAGACCTACGCGAAGGCGTACGCCTCCTTCCACCAGTTCCGCGAGGGCACCAACCTCAAGGCCTGGCTGTACCGGATCCTGACCAACACGTTCATCAACTCGTACCGCAAGAAGCAGCGCGAACCCCAGCGCAGCGCGGCCGAGGAGATCGAGGACTGGCAGCTCGCGCGCGCCGAGTCGCACATGTCGACCGGACTGCGCTCCGCCGAGTCGCAGGCGCTGGACCACCTGCCCGACTCGGACGTGAAGGCGGCCCTCCAGGCGATCCCGGAGGAGTTCCGTATCGCCGTCTACCTCGCGGACGTGGAGGGCTTTGCGTACAAGGAGATCGCGGACATCATGGGGACACCCATCGGTACGGTGATGTCCCGGCTGCACCGTGGCCGCCGTCAACTGCGCGGCATGCTTGAGGACTACGCCCGCGAGCGCGGGCTCGTCCCGGCCGGCGCCGGAGAGTCGGACGAAGCGAAAGGTTCGGGCTCATGAGCTGCGGAGACGAGCACGAGACGGACTGCAGTGAGGTCCTGGACCATCTCTACGAGTTCCTCGACAGCGAGATGCCGGACATCGACCGCAGCAAGTTCCAGCACCACTTCGAGGAATGCTCGCCCTGCCTGGAGAAGTACGGGCTGGAGCAGGCCGTGAAGAAGCTCGTCAAGCGCTGCTGCGGTCATGACGACGTGCCGAGCGATCTGCGGGCCAAGGTCATGGGCCGTATCGAGCTCATCCGTTCGGGCCATACGGTGCCCGAGCACGACGTGACCGCGACGCCTCGGGAGTCCTGACCCGCTCCGTGCTCGCCGGGGCCCCGGCTCCCGAGGGGCCCCGACCCGAGATCTCTGGACAGTCGTTCGAGCAACACGTGTCAACCCCCACCGATTTGTCACTCGAATGTGTTAATCCGTGGGGGGTCGGCCCATGGATTCCCCCGAATGCCGCCTCCGGGCGGCATCCCGCCCCCTAGGCTCCGGAGCCTGAAAGGGGCATGACCGGGCTCGCCCTGTTTCATGACGGTTCACGCCGGTTGCACGACGGGCGCGGGTTCGGGGGGAGGTGCGTCATGGGGTCCGTACGGCCGTGGGCGCGCGTGTACGTGGGCTGCACCGTCCTGGCCGCACTGGTGTGCGCCGCCCCCGCGCCGGGCGCCCCCGCCTCCTGGTGGGCGCTCCTCCTGCTCGCCGCGCTCCACGCCGGCTGCGAGCAGCTCCCGTGCGGCCGCGCCCCCGGATGCCGCACCTCCTCGGGCCGCGCCGCCGGCGACCGGGCGCCCGAGGACATGGGCACCTTCTTCCCCGTGCTGCTCGCCGGCGCCTTCCTGCTGCCACCCGCGGCCGCCGCGCTGGTACCGCTGCCGGGCGCCCTGCTGGTGCCGGTCGCGGACCGGCCCGCGGGGCTGCGCCGCGCCTGGCGGGTCGCCCAGCTCGCGCTCGCCGTGTGGACCGCCTCGCGGGTGCACGGGGCACTGGGCGGCAGGGACGCGGTCGTCGGCCCGCGCTTCCCGTACGCCCTGCTGACCGCGGGAGCCGCCGCCGTCGCGTTCTGCCTGGTGCTGACCGCGCTCGACGCCGGAATCCTCGCGCTGGCCGAGAAGGCCCCGGCCCGCCTGCGCGGCCCCCTGCCCGCACGGACCCGGGAACTCGGCGCGGTCTGGCGCGGGCTGTTCCTGCGCTCCCTCGCCCCGGTCGCCGTGCAGGGGCTCGCCGGCCTGATGATGGCGGTGCTGTGGCGCAGCCCCTACGGCCCCGTCGCCGCGCTGCTCGTCCTGCTGCCCATGTACGTCTCGTGCTGGGTCTTCGCCCAGTACCACCGGGAGCGCGCCGCCCACCAGGCGACCATCCGCGCCCTCGTGCAGGCGGTCGACATCAAGGACGGCTACACCCGGGGACACAGCGAGCGGGTCGGCCAGGCCTCGGTGATGATCGCCCGCGAACTGGGCATGGACGCCGAGCGCGTGGAGGTGCTGCGGTTCGCCGGGATCCTGCACGACGTGGGCAAACTCGGTGTGCCGACCCGGCTGTTACGCAAGGACGGGCCCCTCACCCCCGAGGAGCGCCGGATCATCGAACTGCACCCCGAGTACGGCCACGAGATGGTGCGCGGGATCGGGTTCCTCGGCGAGGCCCGCTCCGCGATCCTGCACCACCACGAGCGCCTCGACGGCAGCGGATACCCGTACGGACTCGTGGGCTCCCAGATCCCCGAGTCCGCCCGGGTGGTGGCGGTCGCCGACGCCTTCGACGCGATGACGTCGACCCGCTCCTACCGGCGCGCGCGCCCCGTCGAGGCGGCGCTCGCGGAACTGCGGCGGTGCGCGGGAGCCCAGTTCGACCCGACGATGGTCCGGGCGCTGATCCGCGCGCTCGCCCGGCACGGCTGGCATCCGGTGGTGACCGCCGACGAACCGCGCGGAAACGTCCCGCCGCGGACCGTGCCCAGGGCCGGGGAACCGGCCGGGCCCCGCCGCGGCGGGGCGGGCGCATGACGCCGCATCGCCCCACGCCCCTGTCCGCCCACCTCGCGGCCGCGCTCCTGGCCGCCTGCTGCCTCGCCCTCACCCTCTGGCACGGCCTGGCCGAACCCGCTCTCGCCCTCGCCTTCGGGGCCCTCGTCGCGGTCGGGGAACTGTCGCGCTGGAGCGGCGCGGGGGAGCGGGAGCCGGCTCCGCTCGGGGCGGCGGGCGCGCTGTCGTACGCCCTGCTCGGACAGAACGCCGGGCACCCCACCCACCACGGGATGCCGCAGGTCGTCACCGTGGTCCTCGTGGCCACCCTCGCCGGCTGCGTCCCCCATGTCGCCCAGGGACGCGGATCCACCGCCGACCACCTCACCCGGCGCCTGCTCACCGTCGGCTTCGCGGCCCTGTGCTTCCAGCCCCTGTGCAGCCACGGCAGGGCGCACGGCTGGAGCGGACCGGCGTACGCGCTGCTCGTGGTCGCACTCCTCGTCCTCACCACCCTGTGTGACGCCGTGCTCGCCGCCGCTCTGGAGCACTCCAGGACCCGGTGGCCGTTCGGGCCGCTGCTGCGCGACGAACTGCGGGCCCGGTCCGGCATCGGCTCGGCGGTGTGCGCCACCGGCGCCGTGATGTCGCTCGCGGTCGGCGTCGTGGGCCTGTGGGCGCTGCCCGTGTTCTGTCTGCCGCTGCTGCTCACCCAGCTCTCCTACCGGCGGCACGCGGCCGTGCGCGCCACCTACCGGCAGACGATCGCCTCCCTGGCGCGTGCCACCGAGATCGCCGGGTACACGCCCGCGGGCCACGCCCGCCGGGTGGCGGCGCTCAGCCGGGCCGTGGGCCGCGAGCTGGGCCTGGCCGAGCCCGAACTGACCGTCCTGGAGTACGCGGCTCTCATGCACGACATCGGGCAGCTCAGCCTCGTCGACCCGGTGCCCGACGGAGCCACCGCGGTGCTGCCCGCCGAGGAGCAGCGGCGCATCGCGCTGCTCGGCGGCGCCGTCGTACGCCAGACCGGCGTGGACGCCGCGGTCGCCGTCGTCGTGGAACGGCAGGCGGACCCCTACCGGGAGCAGCCCGTCAGCGCCAGAATCGTCCGGGCGGTGAACGCGTACGAGGAGATGGCGCGGGAAGGAACGGGACCAGGAGGAGTGCTGAGCGCCCTGGAGCGACTGCGGCTGGCCTGCGGTCACGACTACCAGCCGGAAGTGGTGGAGTCACTCGCCAGGGTGTTGCTCAGGGACGGTCTGACCTTGCCGGCGACGGGGTAACCCATGGGTAATGAGCGCCCGTCCGGCGGTACGTGGTTGGATGCGAGAAGAGGTGTTCGGGGACCCAGCGCGGCCCCCGCTCCCCGCGGGGGCGGGGATGGGCCGGACTGGCAGACGGGAAACGCAAGGGACTGGCAGGCGGGAATCGTGAGGATCTTCGGCAAGGGACGGCACCGGCCCTCCGCCTCCTGGCGGCAGGCCACCGACCGGGCGTTCAGCCTGATCGGCGACGGCCGGTACGAGGACGCGGGAGCCCTGCTGACCCGTGCCGCCGACCTGGAGCCCTGGCTGTCGGAGTCCTGGTTCAACCTGGCGCTGCTGCACAAGTTCCGCCACGACTGGGAGCAGGCCCGCGCCGCCGGACTGCGTGCCGTGGCCCTGCTGGACCGGGAGACCGGGGCGCCCGACTGGTGGAACGTGGGCATCGCCGCCACCGCCCTGCAGGACTGGCCACTGGCCCGCCGCGCCTGGCAGGCGTACGGACTGAGGGTGCCCGGCGGCCCCTCCTGGTCGAAGTCCGGGACGGGTGCCGCCGTCGGCGAGCCCGCCGGGATGGAGCTGGGCAGTGCGGCCGTGCGGCTGTCGCCCGAGGGCGAGGCGGAGGTCGTCTGGGGGCGCAGGCTCGACCCGGCGCGGATGGAGGTGCTCTCCATCCCGCTGCCGTCCTCCGGGCGCCGCTGGGGCGAGGTCGTCCTGCACGACGGGGTGCCGCACGGGGAGCGCACCACGGCCGCCGGCCACGCGTACCCCGTCTTCGACGAGATCGAGCTGTGGGCGCCCTCACCGGTGCCGACCTGGGTCGTGCTGCTGGAGGCCGCGACCGAGGACGATCGGGACGCGCTGGAGCGACTGGCCGCCGAGGCGGGGTTCGCCGCCGAGGACTGGTCGTCGTCCGTCCGGCTGCTGTGCCGTACGTGCTCCGAGTCCCGGATGCCGTCCGACGAGGGCGACGGCGAGCACCTGGACCCGCACGACCACAGCGAGCCGGGGCACCCGGGCCCGCTCGGCCACCGCACGGACGGGCAGCTGTGGGTGCCCGAGCGGGAGTGCGGGGTGGCCGCGCCGGCGTCGCTGGTGCGGGGGCTGCTGGACGGCTGGGTCGCGGACAGCCCCGACTCGCGCGACTGGCGGGATCTGGAAGAGGTCTGCTGAGATCGTCGTCGGCCGCGGGCCGGCCCGGGCCGATCGCGCCGGGGGCCCGGCCGGTCGCCGGCTCTGCCCGCGCCCCTGGGGCACGCGGGCTCCCCTTACCCTGTATCAGCAGGTTCACCCCTTGTTTTGAGGAAGGCGTACGTCGGTCATGGCGCAGCAGGACACCGATCAGCAGCACGGAGGCGTGCTCCCCGTGGACGACGAGGGCTTCGTCATCGACAGCGAGTCGCCCGAGGAGCGTGAGGCCGCCTGGCGCGAGCGCGGTACCTCCCGGCCGATCACGGTGGTGGGGAACCCCGTGCTGCACAAGGAGTGCAAGGACGTCACCGAGTTCGGCGAGGAGCTCCAGCAGCTCGTCGCGGACATGTTCGCCAGCCAGCGGACCGCGGAGGGCGTGGGCCTGGCCGCCAACCAGATCGGTGTCGACCTGAAGGTCTTCGTCTACGACTGCCATGACGACGAGGGCGTGCGGCACGTCGGCGTGGTGTGCAACCCGAAGGTGGTCGAGCTGCCCGCCGACCGGCGTCGCCTGGACGACAGCAACGAGGGCTGCCTGTCCGTGCCGACCGCCTACGCCCCGCTCGCGCGTCCGGACTACGCCGAGGTGACCGGGCAGGACGAGAGCGGGCACCCGGTCAAGGTGCGCGGTACCGGGTACTTCGCTCGGTGTTTGCAGCACGAGACGGACCACCTGTACGGCTACCTCTACATCGACCGGCTCTCCAAGCGCGAGCGCAAGGACGCCCTGCGGCAGATGGCCGAGAACGAGCCCCGCTACCCCGTGGTGGCCAACGGCTGACACCGCTTCGCTCTCGGCGACCGCGAGACGACGCCCGGCCGGGCATGCCCCCGGCCGGGCGTCGCTCATGTGTGCATCGCACATTCGCACCCTTGTACGTATGAACTGGCCCATATTCAGTCAGGCAAGGGAGATTCTCGGCACCGTGGGGTAGTGAGTGGAGCAAATCCGTTCCCAGAGCGGTCAGTTGTGGTGCTGAATAGAAAGCGCGGGGATTCGCAACGGCGCGCGCCCGGCACGGGCGGGAGGGGCGTGTGCCAACCGGCGGCTGAGAGGGGTTTGTTCGTGCCAGCTTTCCCACACAGCACTTCACCGACGGCGACCGCGGTCGCGGTTCCACCGGCGCTGCGTCTACCGGTGATCGAGACCGCGTTTCCCCGTCGACTTCACCCGTATTGGCCCCGTCTGCAGGAGAAGACACGTTCCTGGCTGCTGGAAAAGCGGCTCATGCCGGCGGACAAGGTCGAAGAATATGCCGACGGTCTGTGCTACACCGACCTCATGGCGGGCTACTACCTGGGGGCGCCCGACGACGTCCTCCAGGCGATAGCGGACTACAGCGCGTGGTTCTTCGTCTGGGACGACCGGCACGACCGCGACATCGTCCACCGACGGCCCGCCGCCTGGCGGCGGCTGCGGCTCCAGTTGCACGAGGCCCTGGAGGCCCCAGCAGGGCATCTGTACCATCCCGACCCGCTGGTCGGCGCCTTCGCGGACAGCGTCGCGCGCCTGTACTCGTTCCAGGGCGAGCGCTGGAACGCGCGCTTCGCCCGGCACTTCCATGCGGTGATCGAGGCGTACGACCGCGAGTTCGACAACCGTGCCACCAAAACCATACCGACGCCGGCGGACTATCTCGAACTCCGTCGGCTCACCTTCGCGCACTGGATCTGGACCGACCTGCTGGAGCCGAGCGCACGCATCGAACTGCCGGACGCCGTCAGAAAGCATCCCGGCTATCGGCGGGCGGCCCTGCTGAGCCAGGAGTTCGCGGCCTGGTACAACGACCTGTGCTCACTCCCCAAGGAAATAGCGGGGGATGAGGTCCACAATCTCGGCATCAGTCTCATCCACCATGAGGGGCTGACGCTCACAGAAGCGATAACGGAAGTCCGGCGACGGGTCGAGGAATGCGTGTCGGAATTCCTCGTCGCCGAGGAACAGGCGCTGCGATTCGCCGGAACGCTCGCGGACGGTACCGTGCGCGGCCGGGAACTGAAAAGCGCTGTCGAAGCGATCGTCGCGAACATGCGGAACTGGTTCAGCACCGTCTACTGGTTCCATCACGAGTCCGGCCGGTACATGGTCGACAGTTGGGACGACCGCTCGACACCCCCGTACGTCGACAACGAGGCGGCAGGTGAGCAATGACCCTGAAATCGACCCCAGAACTCTCCGTTCCGGTGGAGGGCGGCGCGGACCGGGCGGCCCGGCCCGCGCCCGCGGACGGGCTCCGTACCCCACCCCTGGCCGCGGGTGCGTGGCCGGCCCTCGGCCACGGCTGGAAGCTGGCCCGCGACCCGCTGGGCTTCCTGTCCCGGCTGCGGGACGACGGCGAGGTCGTCCGGCTGAGGCTCGGGCCGAAGACGGTGTACGCCATCACGACCCCGGAGCTGACCGGTGCCCTCGCCCTCAGCACCGACTTCAGGATCGGCGGCCCGCTGTGGGAGTCCCTGGAGGCGCTGCTGGGCAGGCAGGGGGTGGCCACCACCAACGGCCCGCTGCACCAACGCCAGCGCCGGTCGATCCAGCCCGCCTTCCGACTGGAGGCCATCCCTGCCTACGGGCCCGTCATGGCCGAGGAGACGCACGCGCTCGTGGAGCGCTGGCGCGGCGGCCACAGCCTGGACGTCATGGCCGAGTCGTTCCGCGTGGCCGTCCGGGTCGCCGCCCGCTGCCTGATGCGCGGCAGCTACATGGACGAGCGCTCCGAGCGAATATGCGCGGCGCTCGCCACGCTCTTCAGCGGCATGTACCAGCGCATGGTGATACCGCTCGGCCCGCTGTACCGCCTACCGCTTCCGGCCAACCGTGAATTCAACCGCGCCTTGGCCGATTTGCATCTCCTGGTCGATGAGATCGTCGCCGCCCGCCGCGCATCAAGTCAAAAGCCGGACGATTTGCTGACGGCTTTGCTGGAGGCGAAGGACGAGAATGGCCGGCCGATAGGGGAGCAGGAGGTCCACGATCAGGTCGTCGCCATAGTCACCGCCGGAAGCGAAACCGTCGGTTCCATGGTGATGTCGCTCCTCCAGGTCCTCCACGACCATCCGGAACAGGCGGACAAGATCCGCGACGAGGTGAAAGCGGTCGTGGGCGAACGGCCGGTCTCATTCGGTGATGTCCGAAAGCTGCCGCACACCGCGAATGTCATTGTCGAGACAATGCGCATGCGACCCGCCGTATGGATACTGACGCGCCGGGCCGCCGTCGACACCCAGCTCGGCGGATACCGCATTCCGGCCGGTGCCGACGTCGTCTACAGCCCGTACGCCATTCAGCACGACCCGCTGTCGTACGAGCGTCCCGAGGAGTTCGACCCCGACCGCTGGCTCCCGGAACGCGCCAAGGCGGTCCCGAAGTACGCGATGACCCCCTTCGGGGTGGGCAACCGCAAGTGCCCGGGCGACCACTTCTCCATGGCCGAACTCACGCTGATCACGGCGGCGGTGGCCCGCGCCTACCGCTTCGAGCACGCGCCGGGCTCCGACGACCGGCCCCGCATCGGTATCACCCTGCGCCCGCGCCGGCTGCTGCTGCGGGCCCTGCCGCGCTGAGAGGACGTGCGCCGGACGTGCTGTGCGTGCTCCTCGGTGGAGGAGCGCCGGCTCAGAAGTCCTCGTCCAGGTCGACGCTGCCCTCCACCGCCACCTGGTACGCCGACGGACGCCGCTCGAAGAAGTTGGTCAGCTCCTGGACCCCCTGGAGCTCCATGAAGGAGAAGGGGTTCTCCGAGCCGTACACCGGGGCGAACCCGAGCCGGGTGAGCCGCTGGTCGGCGACGCACTCCAGGTACTGCCGCATCGACTCGGTGTTCATGCCTGGCAGGCCGTCACCGCACAGGTCGCGCGCGAACTGCAGCTCGGCCTCCACGGCCTCCCGCAGCATGTCGACGACCTGCTGCTGAAGCTGGTCGTCGAAGAGGTCCGGCTCCTCCTTGCGGACGGTGTCCACCACGTCGAAGGCGAAGGACATGTGCATGGTCTCGTCCCGGAACACCCAGTTGGTGCCGGTGGCCAGGCCGTGCAGCAGGCCACGGCTGCGGAACCAGTAGACGTACGCGAAGGCGCCGTAGAAGAACAGGCCCTCGATGCACGCGGCGAAGCAGATCAGGTTCAGCAGGAAGCGGCGGCGGTCGGCCTTCGTCTCCAGCTGGTCCAGCTTCTCCACCGAGTCCATCCACCGGAAGCAGAACTCGGCCTTCTCCCGGATGGACGGGATGTTCTCCACGGCCGCGAACGCGGCGGTGCGGTCCTCCGGGTCGGGGAGGTAGGTGTCCAGGAGGGTCAGATAGAACTGGACGTGCACGGCCTCCTCGAACAGCTGGCGCGACAGGTACAGGCGCGCCTCCGGGGAGTTGATGTGCTTGTACAGCGTGAGCACGAGGTTGTTGGCGACGATCGAGTCGCCCGTCGCGAAGAACGCCACCAGACGGCCGATCAGGTGCTGTTCGGCCGGGGTCAGCTTGGCGAGGTCGGCGACGTCGGAGTGGAGGTCGACCTCCTCCACGGTCCAGGTGTTCTTGATCGCGTCCCGGTAGCGCTCGTAGAAGTCGGGGTAGCGCATCGGACGCAGGGTCAGCTCGAAACCCGGGTCGAGGAGGTTGGTGTTGCGGGTGGTGCTGGTCATTACTGGCAGGCCTCGCAGGACTCGGGGTTCTCCAGGGAGCAGGCGACCGCGTCGGGGTCGGTGGTCTGCTGCACCGGAAGGGCGGCGGGGGTCTGCGCCTGGGCGGCGCGGGCGATACGGGTCGCGGGTCGCGACCGCAGGTAGTACGTCGTCTTCAGGCCCTGCTTCCAGGCGTACGCGTACATCGAGGAGAGCTTGCCGATGGTCGGCGTCTCCAGGAACAGGTTCAGGGACTGGGCCTGGTCCAGGAACGGGGTGCGGGCGGCGGCCATGTCGATCAGACCGCGCTGCGGGATCTCCCACGCCGTGCGGTACAGGCGCCGTACGTCCTCGGGGATCCAGCGGAAGTCCTGCACCGAGCCGTTCGCGTCGCGCAGCGCCTCCCGGGTGCGCGCGTCCCACACGCCCAGTTCCTTCAGCTCGCGCACCAGGTAGGAGTTGACCTGGAGGAACTCGCCCGACAGCGTCTCGCGCTTGAACAGGTTGGAGACCTGCGGCTCGATGCACTCGTAGGCGCCCGCGATGGAGGCGATGGTGGCGGTCGGTGCGATGGCCAGCAGCAGCGAGTTGCGCATGCCGACGGTGGCGATCCGCTCCCGCAGCGCGGCCCAGCGCTCCGGCCAGGTCAGCTCGACGCCGTAGTGGTCGGGGTGCAGCACGCCCCGGGCGGTGCGGGTCTTCTCCCAGGCCGGCACCGGGCCGTTGCGCTCGGCGAGGTCGGTCGAGGCCTCGTACGCGGCGAGCATGACGCGCTCCGCGATCCGGCTGGACAGGGCCTTCGCCTCGGGGGAGTCGAACGGCAGGCGCAGCTCGAAGAAGACGTCCTGCAACCCCATGGCGCCCAGGCCCACCGGACGCCACCTGGCGTTCGAGCGGCCCGCCTGCTCGGTCGGGTAGAAGTTGATGTCGACCACGCGGTCCAGGAAGGTCACGGCGGTGCGGACGGCGTCGTCCAGCCGCTCCCAGTCCAGCTCGCCGCGCGCCGCGTCGACGAACGCGCCGAGGTTGACGGAGCCCAGGTTGCAGACCGCGGTCTCCCCGTCGTCCGTGACCTCCAGGATCTCGGTGCAGAGGTTCGAGGAGTGCACGACGTGGCCCGGCTCGGCCGTCTGGTTGGCGGTGCGGTTGGCGGCGTCCTTGAACGTCATCCAGCCGTTGCCGGTCTGCGCGAGCGTGCGCATCATGCGGCCGTACAGCTCACGGGCGGGCATCGTCTTCCTCGCCAGGCCCGCCGCCTCCGCCCTGCGGTACGCGGCGTCGAACTCCTCGCCCCACAGGTCGACCAGTTCCGGCACGTCGGAGGAGGAGAACAACGACCACTGCCCGTCGCTGTCGACCCGGCGCATGAACTCGTCCGGGATCCAGTGGGCGAGGTTCAGGTTGTGCGTACGGCGGGCGTCCTCACCCGTGTTGTCGCGCAGCTCCAGGAACTCCTCGATGTCGGAGTGCCAGGTCTCCAGGTAGACGGCGGCGGCGCCCTTGCGGCGGCCCCCCTGGTTCACGGCGGCGACCGAGGCGTCCAGGGTCTTCAGGAACGGCACGATGCCGTTGGAGTGCCCGTTGGTGCCCCGGATGAGGGAGCCCCGGGAACGGATGCGGGAGTACGACAGGCCGATGCCGCCGGCGTGCTTGGACAGGCGTGCGACCTGGTGGTACCGGTCGTAGATCGAGTCCAGCTCGTCCTTGGGGGAGTCCAGGAGGTAGCAGGACGACATCTGCGGGTGCCGGGTGCCGGAGTTGAAGAGCGTGGGGGAGGACGGCAGGTAGTCCAGGCGGCTCATCAGGCCGTACAGGGCCGCCACCTCGTCGACCGCCCGCGCGGTGTCGTCCTCGGCGAGCCCGGCCGCGACCCGCAGCAGGAAGTGCTGGGGGGTCTCGATCACCTTGCGGGTGATCGGGTGCCGGAGCAGGTAGCGGCTGTGCAGGGTGCGCAGACCGAAGTAGCCGAAGCGGTCGTCGGCGGCCTTGTCGATCATCGCGTCGAGCCGCGCCGCGTGCACGCGCACGAACTCGGCGGTCCGGTCCGCGATCAGCCCCTCACGCTGTCCGACCGCGATGGACTCGGTGAAGGACGTGACGCCCTGTGAGGCGGCCTCGGCGCGGATACCGATCGTCAGCAGCCGGGCGGCGAGCTTGGAGTAGGCCGGGTCCTCGGAGATGAGTCCGGCGGACGCCTCCGTGGCCAGGTCGCGCAGCTCCGCCGCGTCCGCCCGCGCGGAACGGCCGCGCAACGCGGCGGCGGCGACCCGGCCGGGGTCGGCGTCGGGGAGGTCGGCGGTCAGTTCGGTCAGGGTCCGCAGCAGCACGGCACCGGGACCGTCCGTCCCGTCGGTCTCGACCTGGGTCGCTGAAGCCGGATCGGCTGGCGCGATGGTCATGTGGCTCTCCCTCGCTCGGCACGGGGGCCTGGCGGAGGGCAGGGGGCAGCCACGAGCGCACACGGCGTCGCGTCCACCGGCCCACTCCGCGAGACCCGGACGTCACGCGCCCTGGGCCGGACGGCCGGGGCGCGCTGTCGACAGGTCCTCGGACTGACTCTCCTGCGTGTCCCGGAAGGCGGGCACGCACGAGTACACCGTTGCGGGACAGTTCCGGATTCGCACCGGATTCCCCTGCAGCGACAGCGAGCATGAGCATACATCTTGTGCCGGGTCGCGGTGGCACCCCCAGATGTTGTGCCGTGTCGGCTCCGGAGCGTGTCAGAGTGTCAACTCATAGGTGAGCAGGACGAGGTCCGTGAGGTGCGGCAGGGGGTTCCAGTCACGCTCGGGGGTACGGGCGAAGCCGAGGCGTTCGTAGACGCGGTGAGCGGCGTGCATGGACGGCTGGGTGGACAGCACGACACGCGCACAGCCGGGGACGCTCCGGGCACGGTCGAGGCAGGCGCGCACGAGGGCCTCGCCGGCGCCGCGGCCCCGGGCCGCGCGGTCGACGGCCAGCATCCGGATCTCGGCCTCCCCGGGCCCGGCGATGTCGGCCATGGGCCCGCCGGCCGGCACGAAGGTCACCCCGCCGAGCAGCCGCCCGTCCTCCACGGCCACCAGCACCTCGGCCGAGGCCACCCGCCTGGCCACGTCCCGCAGCTCACCGAGGTAGGGATCCGCCTCCCCGAAGTCGAGCAGCCCGTCCAGGAGATACGCCTGAGCGGTGATCTCCCCCAGCCCCCCGTACTCCCCACCCCTCACCCCCCGAACAACAACCCCCACACCCGCCCCCTCCCCTCGACCACGCACGACCAGCCCCCGGGACAGGGGCGCGGGGAACTGCGCGAAAACCCCCACGAACCCGCACCCGACCACGCACGGCAACCCCCTGCTAGGGGCGCGGGGAACTGCGCAAACCCCCGACGGCCCCGCACCCGACCACGCACGGGTCAGCCCCCGGGACGGGGGGCGTGGGGGAGCAGCCCCACACCCCCGTCGGACCGCCTAGGACGACACCCCCGCCGTCGCCGGAGGCAACTCCACCTCGACCCCAGGATCACCCGCGTCGGCGACGTAGTCCTCCGGCCTGGTCTCGTCCACCCCTTCCGGCGCCTTGACCGCCTTCAGCACGAACGTCAGAACCACCGCGGTCACCAGGTTCAGCACGAACGCCGTCAGCCCGATGTACCCGACCTCCCCGATCCCGGGGATCTCCTTGGCCGACCCGCCGAAGTGGCTCTGGGTCGGCGAGGCGACGCCGTACGCGGCGAGCGTCCCGTACGCCATGCCGACCGCCCAGCCCGCGAGCAGCGCCCACCGGTGGAACCAGCGGGTGAACAGCCCACCGACCAGGGCCGGGAAGGTCTGCAGGATCCAGATCCCGCCGAGCAGCTGGAAGTTGATCGCCACCGTCTTGTCCATGGTCAGGACGAAGACCAGGGCGCCCACCTTCACCAGCAGCG
The DNA here is from genome assembly GCF_040650555.1 of Streptomyces sp. NPDC048664. Classification (NCBI taxonomy): domain Bacteria; kingdom Bacillati; phylum Actinomycetota; class Actinomycetes; order Kitasatosporales; family Streptomycetaceae; genus Streptomyces; species Streptomyces sp. NPDC048664. The sequence goes on from NZ_JBEZHK010000009.1 coordinate 79,124, forward strand.
ACACGATCTTGGAGACCTTGGTCTCCTGCGCCGGCGTGGCGTCCGGCTTGAGGAACTCCTTGTAGATGTTGCGCGTGAACAGGTTCGCGGCCGCGATGGACATGATGGCCGCCGGAACCAGCGCGCCGATGCCGATCGCCGCGAAGGCCACACCCGCGAACCAGTCCGGGAACATGTTCTCGAACAGCTGCGGAATGGCCAGCTGCCCGTTCTGCACCTTCACCCCCGCGGCGATGGCCATGACGCCGAGCAGCGCCAGCAGCCCCAGCATGAGCGAGTACAGCGGCAGGATCGTGGTGTTGCGGCGGATCACGTCACGGCTGCGTGAGGACAGCGTCGCCGTGATCGAGTGCGGGTACATGAACAGGGCGAGCGCCGAGCCCAGTGCGAGCGTGGCGTACGTCCACTGGCCCGCGTGCGGCGGCACGAGGGCGCCGCGCGGCTTGCCGGTGGCCGGGCTGACCTGGCTGAGCGCGTGGCCCGCCTTGGCGAAGACGTCGTCGAAGCCGCCGAGCTTGATCGGGATGTAGATGATCGCGACCGCGATGACGATGTAGATGAGCGCGTCCTTCACGAACGCGATCAGCGCGGGCGCGCGCAGGCCCGACGAGTACGTGTACGCCGCGAGCACGCCGAACGCGATCAGCAGCGGCAGGTCCTTCACGAACCAGTTGGTGCTCTCCCCGCCGCCCACGCCCATCACGTCCAGCACGGCCTGGATGCCGACGAGCTGGAGCGCGATGTACGGCATCGTCGCCAGGATGCCGGTGAGCGCCACCGCCAGGGCCAGCGCCCTGGAACCGAAACGGCCGCGCACGAAGTCGGAGGTCGTCACGTATCCGTGCCGGTGCGACACCGACCACAGCCGGGGCAGGAACAGGAAGATGATCGGATAGACCAGGACGGTGTACGGCACCGCGAAGAAGCCCGCCGCGCCCGCCGCGTAGATCGCCGCCGGGACGGCCACGAAGGTGTACGCCGTGTACAGGTCGCCGCCGAGCAGGAACCAGGTGACCCAGGTGCCGAAGGAGCGACCGCCCAGACCCCATTCGTCCAGGCTGTGCTCGTTGTCGGCCTTGCGCCAGCGGGCCGCGAGGAAGCCCATGACGGTGACGGCCAGGAAGAAGAAGACGAAGACGCCGAGCGCGACGCCGTTCACACCGTTCTTCATCGCGCCGCACCTCCCTTCCGGTGGCCGCGGGAGCGCTGGTCGCGCTGCCACAGCACGTAGGCGGTGACGGTCAGCGCCGTGGAGATGAGGACCCACAGCATCTGGTACCAGTAGAAGAACGGGATTCCGGCGAGCGTGGGGTCGATCCTGGCGTACGAGCCGACCCAGAGCAGGGCTACGAAGGGTGCTACGAGGCAGGCGGCGACGACGACGCGTGTGGGCGTCACCACCGCCGGTCTGGTCTCATCCGGCTGAGTGGACATCTGGCGGCTCCGTCCCTTCGGTGATCACCATGTGACGCGCAGGCAATCTAGGTGACACCGCCACGGAAACGGAAGTACCTGTCCGTATATCGATAGCGATATGTGCCGGGACCGTGGTCCGGGCACCCGGCGGCGGGTCAGTCCTGCGGGCGCCTGAGCCGTGCCACGAACTTGTACCGGTCGCCGCGGTACACCGACCGCACCCATTCCACCGGCCTGCCCTGCCGGTCCAGCGAGTGCCGGGAGAGCATCAGCATCGGCAGGCCCACGTCCGTGCCGAGCAGCCCCGCCTCGCGCGGTGTGGCCAGCGAGGTCTCGATGGTCTCCTCGGCCTCGGCGAGGTGGACGTCGTAGACCTCCGCGAGCGCCGTGTAGAGGGAGGTGTACTTCACCAGGCTGCGGCGCAGCGCCGGGAAGCGCTTGGCGGACAGATGGGTCGTCTCTATCGCCATCGGCTCGCCGCTCGCCAGCCGCAGTCGCTCGATGCGCAGCACCCGGCCGCCGGCCGAGATGTCGAGCAGCGCGGCGAGGGAGTCGTCGGCGGTGATGTAGCCGATGTCCAGCAGCTGCGAGGTCGGCTCCAGGTCCTGGGCGCGCATGTCCTCGGTGTACGAGGTGAGTTGCAGCGCCTGGGACACCTTCGGCTTCGCGACGAAGGTGCCCTTGCCCTGGATGCGCTCCAGGCGCCCCTCCACGACCAGCTCCTGGAGGGCCTGGCGGACGGTGGTGCGCGAGGTGTCGAACTCCGCGGCCAGCGCGCGCTCGGGCGGTACGGGGGTGCCGGGCGTCAGCGTCTCCGTCATCTCCAGCAGATGCTTCTTCAGACGGTAGTACTTCGGCACGCGTGCGGTGCGGACGGTCGCCCCGCCCTCGTTCTCCGCACTGCTGACGTCGCTGCTCATGCTCTGCCTTCCCGGCCTTCGCTGCCGAAGCGGCCGGCGCGGTGCCGGTCGCGGCTCACATCGTGGCACGGCTTCACATGGAGGGCCCACATGGTCCGCGATCCCCGCCGCGCGGGCGGGAATCCCCTCTGTATACCCGGGCCCGCTCCTGCTGGTCTAGTCCACCGAGCCGCACTGGTCCAGTCGGGTGGGGTGGACGTGGTCCACCCGATTTCGCTGGGTTCCTACTTAAAGGTCGTTGCATATGTAGGTCCCATAACGGACGTCCTGAGCGCGGTGAACTCCCTTGACAGGCCTATTGGTCTGGGCCAAGCTGCCCGAACTGGTCTACACCATTGGTCCAGATCCCGGCCCCACGAGCGGTACGCGTCGTCAGTCGCCGCGGGGACAAGGGGGGTTGGTGGCATCCCTGAGGAGGGTGGCGTGAAGCGCAAGCTGATAGCGGCGATCGGTGTCGCGGGCATGATGGTCTCCATCGCGGCGTGCGGGGGCGGCGACAAGGCGGGGTCGGACAAGGGGGCGGACGCCAAGGAGCTCACCGTCTGGCTGACGGTCGACGCCCAGAACAACTGGCCCGCGCTGGTGAAGGCGGCCGACGACGCGGTGACCAAGAAGCACCCCGGCCTCAGGATCAAGCACGAGTACTACGGCTGGCCGGACAAGAACACCAAGCTGGACGCGGTCCTCGCCACCGACAAGGCGCCGGACGTGGTCGAGATGGGCAACACCGAGATGCTCGGCTACATGGTCAAGGGCGCCTTCGCCTCCGTCGACCCCGCGAAGTTCGACAACTCCGGGCAGTGGCTGGACGGTCTCAAGGCCTCGGTGACGTACGACGGCAAGACCTACGGCGTCCCCTACTACGCGGGCGGCCGCGTCGCCAACTGGCGCAAGGACGTGGCCGCGGCGGCCGGCATCACGGCACCGCCGAAGACGTACGACGAACTGACCGCCGACCTGGACAGGATCCAGAAGAAGGGCGGCAGCACCTTCAGCGCCTGGTACCAGCCCACGCGCGACTGGTACGCAGCCATGTCCTTCGTGTACGACGCGGGCGGCTCGATCGCCAAGCAGGAGGGCGGGCAGTGGAAGGCGAACCTCTCCTCGCCCGCGTCCCTCAAGGGGCTCGGTGAGTTCAAGTCGGTCATCGACGCGTACATGCACGGCGACAGGACCAAGGACGAATCCGACCGGTACATCGTCTACGGCCAGGGCGGGTCCGCCATGATCTTCGGCGCCGCCTGGGAGGGCGCGACCGCGGCCGACCCCAAGAACGACAAGACCGGCAAGCTGAAGGACAACCTCGTCAACTTCGTGATGCCCGGCCCGTCGGGCAGGAACATGCCGGTGTTCCTGGGCGGTTCGGATCTCGCGATCCCGGTGAAGTCCAGGGCGCAACCGCTGGCCGCCGAGTGGATCAACGCCTTCACCGGCTCCGAGGGCCAGAAGGGTCTGATCGCCAAGGGCAACCTGCCCAACGACAAGACCGACCTCGCCACGCTCAAGAACGACCCGGCGACGGCGGTCCCGGCCACCGCCGCCGAGTCCAACTGGTTCGTCCCGATGGCGCCCGGCTGGGGCCAGGTGGAGAAGGCGCAGGTCCTGCAGACCATGCTCCAGAGCATCGGCACCGGCAAGAAGTCGGTCGCGGACGCCGCCAGGGACGCGGACGCGGCGATCGACAAGGTCATCAACACCAAGTGAACCGAGGTCGGGCCCGTGCACCCGCGGGCGCACGGGCCCGCGGCCACGGCCGTGGGCCCGGCCTCCGCACGGCCGGCCCGGGCACGACCTGAGGGACCCCGAGGAGCACCCGATGAGTGCCGCAGACACGACCACCCCCGCCACGGTGCCGCCGCCGCGGGCCGCCCCGCCGCCCCGGGCCCCCACCGGCCGGGCGAGCCGGGCGCGGACGCCGGGCGCGGGCGCCGTCCCCTGGGCGCTGCTCACGCCCTGCCTGCTGATCCTCGCCCTGGTGATGGGCTATCCGCTGGTCCGCCTGGTCACCCTCTCCTTCCAGAGGTTCGGACAGTCGCAGCTGTGGGGCTTCCAGCCCGCCGAGTCCGTCGGCTTCGCCAACTTCTCCGCGGTGCTCGGGGACGGCGAGTTCTGGGCGGTCGTGCTGCGCACGATCGTGTTCGCCGCCGGCTCGGTGATCTTCACGATGGTCATCGGGATGCTGGTCGCGCTGCTGCTCCAACGGGTCTCGGGATGGATGAAGACCCTGGTCAACATCGTGCTGGTGGCGAGCTGGGGCATGCCGGTCATCGTGGCGACCACCGTCTTCAAGTGGCTCTTCGACTCGGACTACGGCGTCCTGAACGCGTTGCTCAGCAAGCTGCCCGGGGTCGACCTGATCGGGCACAACTGGTTCGCGAGCGGACCGCAGGGCCTCGCGGTGATCATGCTGCTGGTGGTCTGGGGGGCGGTCCCGTTCGTGGTCATCACCCTCGGCGCCGGCCTCACCCAGGTGCCGAAGGAGCTGGAGGAGGCGGCGCGGCTGGACGGGGCGGGGGCCTGGGGGGTCTTCCGCCATGTGACCCTGCCGATCCTCAAACCGATCGTCGTGATGCTCACGACCCTCTCGGTCATCTGGGACATGGGTGTCTTCCCGCAGGTCTTCGTGATGCGCGGCGGCCACCCCGAGGCCGAGTTCCAGCTGCTGACCACGTACTCCTACGACAAGGCGTTCGTGGTCAACGACTACGGGCAGGGTTCCGCCATCGCGTTGATCACCGTGGTGCTGCTGCTCGGTGTCGTCACCGTCTACATGCGTCAGATGCTGAAGATCGGAGAGGTGGAATGAGCGCGACGGCCCTGTCCGGGCGCACCGGTGCCCGCCGCCGGGCACGGTCCAGGATCGGCTGGAACCTGCTCGGCCTGCTCGTCCTCGTCACCGCGGGCTTCCCCGTCTACTGGATGGTCGACACGGCCCTCAAGCCCGCGAAGGACGCCATCGACCCCGACCCGAGCCTGCTGCCCACGGGCATCACCCTCGACAACTTCCGCCGGGCGCTGGACATCGCCGACTTCTGGGGGCCGGTGGGCCGCAGCCTGACCGTGTCCCTGTCGGTGGTCGCGATCGGCGTCGTGGTGGGCATGCTGGCGGCGCTCGCCATCTCCCGCTTCGCCTTCCGCGGCCGGAAGGTCGTGATCGTGGGCATCCTGGCGGTCCAGATGGTGCCGCTCGTCGCCATGATCATCCCCGTGTTCCTGCTCCTCGACGACCTGGGGCAGTACGACCGGCTGTCCGGCCTGATCATCACCTATCTGACCTTCATCCTCCCCTTCACGGTCTGGACGCTGCGGGGCTTCATCGTCAACATCCCGCGCGAACTGGAGGAGGCGGCGATGGTGGACGGCTGCTCCCGCACCGGCGCCTTCCTCAGGGTCGTCTTCCCGCTGCTCGCCCCCGGCCTGGTGGCCACCTCGGTCTACGGATTCATCCAGGCGTGGAACGAGTACCTGTACGCCCTGATGCTGATGAGCCAGGAGAACCAGACCGCGACCGTCTGGCTCGGCAACTTCACCACCAAGCACGGCACCGAGTACGCCCCGATGATGGCCGGCGCCACCATGATGGCGCTGCCGATCGTCGTGCTCTTCCTCCTCGTCCAGCGCAAGATGGCCGCAGGGCTCACCGCCGGCGCCGTGAAGGGATGACGCCCCGATGACGACCTTCGCCGGTGGAACCGACACCCTGACGCGCGACGCGCTGACGGTCCTCCAGCCCGGCTTCACCGGAACCACCGCCCCCGACTGGCTGCTGCGCCGCCTGGGCGAGGGCCTGGCGTCCGTGGGCCTGTTCGGCCGGAACATCGACTCACCCGAGCAACTCCGCGCTCTGACCGCCCGACTGCGCGCCGAACGGGACGACATCCTCGTCGCCGTCGACGAGGAGGGCGGCGACGTCACCCGACTGGAGGTCAGGACCGGGTCCTCCTTCCCGGGCAACCACGCGCTCGGCGCCGTGGACGACGTGGAGCTCACCCGCCAGGTGGCCCACGCACTCGGACGGCGGCTCGCGGAGTGCGGGGTGAACCTGAACTGGGCCCCGTCGGCCGACGTGAACTCCAACCCCGCCAACCCCGTCATCGGCGTACGGTCCTTCGGTGCCGACACCGCCCTGGTCGCCCGGCACACCGCCGCCTACGTCGAGGGCCTGCAGTCCGCGGGGGTCGCGGCCTGCACCAAGCACTTCCCCGGACACGGCGACACGGCGGTCGACTCCCACCACGCCCTGCCGCGGATCGACGTGGACCCCTCGGTGCTCCGGGAGCGGGAACTCGTCCCGTTCCGCGCGGCCGTCGAGGCCGGCACCAAAGCGGTGATGAGCGCGCACATCCTGGTCCCGGCCCTGGATCCCTGCCGCCCGGCCACCCTCTCCCGGCGCGTCCTGACCGACCTGCTGCGCGGCTCGCTGGGATACGACGGCCTGATCGTCACCGACGGCATGGAGATGCGGGCCATCGCCGGGACGTACGGCATCGAGCGCGGCAGCGTGCTCGCCGTCGCGGCCGGGGCGGACGCCATCTGCGTGGGCGGCGGCCTCGCCGACGACGAGACGGTACGGCGCCTGCGGGACGCCCTCGTCACGGCCGTGCGCACGGGCGAACTGGCCGAGGAGCGGCTCGCCGCGGCGGCGCAGCGGGTCCGCGACCTGGCACGCTGGACCACGTCCGCGGGCGCCCTCGACGCCGGGGTGAAACCCCTGGCCGGGGAGGACATCGGGCTGCTCGCGGCCCGGCGCGCGCTCACGGCCACCCGGGCGCGGCACTTCACCCCGCTCACCGAACCGCCCTATGTCGTGGCGCTCACCCCCGTCGCGAACATCGCGGTGGGCGACGAGACCCCCTGGGGCCTGGCGGCGGAACTGTCCCGGCTGCTGCCCGGCACCGGGACGGGCACCTTCACCGGCCAGGGCGCGGGGCGTGCGGCGCTCGAGGCCGCCGGGGCGCGGCGGATCGTCGCGGTGGTCCGCGACGAGCACCGGCACCCCTGGATGTCCGACGCGCTCACCACCCTCCTGGCACGGCGCCCCGACACGATCGTGGTCGAGATGGGCGTCCCCGGGGCCGCTCCCCGCGGTGCCCTGCACCTCGCCACGCACGGGGCGGCACGGGTGTGCGGGCGCGCGGCGGCGGAGGTCATCGCTGGCGTGTGAGGGGGGCGCCGGGCCGGCGCGGACGGACGACGGGCGCGGTGAACCGCGCTGCCGGGCCGCGCCCGAGCGGGCGTTCCGAAAGGAGCCCTCAGACGCCCTGCCAGTCGGGCTTGTGGGCGTAGGTGTGGCGGAAGTAGGCGGCGAGCTTGAGCTTGGACGCCGCGGCCTCGTCCACGACGACCGTCGCATGCGGGTGGAGCTGGAGCGCGGAGGCCGGGCAGACCGCGGCCACCGGCCCCTCCACCGTGGCCGCGACGGCGTCCGCCTTGACCTCGCCGGTGGCGAGAAGCACCAGATGGCGGGCCTCCAGGATGGTGCCGATGCCCTGGGTGATCACATGGTGCGGCACCTGGTCGATGTCGCCGTCGAAGAACCGTGCGTTGTCGAGGCGGGTCTGCTCGGTCAGCGTCTTGATCCGGGTGCGGGAGGCGAGCGAGGAGCACGGCTCGTTGAACCCGATGTGCCCGTCGGTGCCGATGCCGAGCAGCTGAAGGTCCACGCCGCCCGCCGTGGTCAGCGCCTTGTCGTAGGCCTCGCACGCCGCCTGGACGTCCCCGGCGGTCCCGTCGGGCCCCAGGAACGCCCCCATGCCGATGCCGAGCGGTTCGAGCACCTGGCGGCGGAGCACCGAGCGGTAGGACTCGGGGTGTTCGGCCGGCAGTCCCACGTACTCGTCCAACTGGGCGATCCTCGCGCGGGAGGCGTCCACGGCGCCCGAGCGCACCGCGGCCGCCAGTGCCTGGTAGACGGGCAGCGGGGTCGAGCCGGTGGCCACGCCGAGCAGGGCGTCGGGCTTGCGCCGCAGCAGCTGTGCCATGGCCTCGGCGATCAGCTCGCCACCCGCCTTGGCGTCCGGGACGATGACAACTTCCACGCTGGGCCTGCCGATCTGGAGAGGGCTCTCAGGAGAACCGGAGGGACATCACATGTGGTATAGACCAATCTAGCAGAGGCGACCCTCGCCACGCCGCCGTACGAACGAAGCCACGCCGCCCCGCTGACAGCAGCGCGTGGCGGGGCGAGCCGGCGGGAACTCCAGGCACTCGCGGACATCGCCATGACGATCTGGCCCCCCGCGCGGGCCGCGGGGGGCTACGCTGCGCAGGGGCTCCCGGCGGACGCCCGGCAAAGAGACACCGACAAACATCCGCCGACGCATGGACACACGCCTCCGGACGCAGGAACATGGTCCACGGATGTGGTCTAGTCCATAGTGTCTGGGCGCGGTGGCGCCGACGCACTGGGTAAAATCGGAAAAGCCCCTCGCTCCACCGGCGAGAGGACGCGACGCACACACAGACCTCCGCCTTCCCCGCACAGGAAGGCGGACCGAGGACCCGGCGCTCTCTGCCCTGACCGCTCCGGCTCCTCGGCCTTCGGCCGACCGGGACCGCACACCCCACGGCCGATGTTGCTCCGGGCTGCGGTGCCGGGAGGGTTGAGGGTCCCTCTCAGGCGCCGCGGCCCGCGGGTGTTTCCCGGGGCGGCGCGGAGCGCCCGCAGGCCCTGGCGAGCGGTGTCGGACCCCCCGGGTACGCTCCTGACGTGCCCTCCATGAACGAACTGGTCCGCCAGCACACCGATCTCAGCGACTCCGACCTGGAGTGGCTGCACCTGCTGGTGTCGGAGTGGCAGCTCCTCTCCGACCTCTCCTTCGCGGACCTGGTGCTGTGGGTACCCACACGGGACGGCACGCGCTATGTGTCGATCGCCCAGATGCGCCCCAACACCGGCCCCACCTCGTACCAGGACGACATGGTCGGCCATCTCGTCCCCCGCGGCCGGCGCCCCATGCTGGACGCGGCGCTCGACGAGGGCCGGATCGTGCGGGAGGGCGACCCCGAGTGGCGCGAGGAGGTCCCGGTCCGGGTCGAGTCCATCCCCGTGCGCCGCGAGGGGCGCATCCTCGCCGTCATCGCGCGCAACACCAACCTGCTGACCGTGCGCACCCCGAGCCGGCTGGAGCTGACGTACCTCCAGAGCGCCTCCGACCTCGCCCAGATGATCGCCGCCGGCTCCTTCCCCTTTCCCGGCCAGCAGGTCGACATGGACGCCTCGCCGCGCGTCGGCGACGGGCTGCTGCGCCTGGACGCGGACGGCGTCGTCCAGTACGCGTCGCCGAACGGGCTGTCGGCGTACCACCGCCTGGGCCTCGCCTCCGACCTGGTCGGGCAGCACCTCGGGCGGATGACCGCCGAACTGGCCCCGACCAGGGGCCCGGTGGACGAGGCGCTGGTCAAGGTGGCCAGCGGCTGGGCTCCGCGTGATTTCGAGATCGAGGCCAGCGACGGGGTGATCCAGTTCCGCGCGATCCCCCTCAAGCCCAAGGGCGTCCGTATCGGCTCGCTCGTCCTGCTCCGCGACGTCACGGAACTGCGCCGCCGCGAACGCGAGTTGATCACCAAGGACGCGACCATCCGGGAGATCCACCACCGGGTCAAGAACAACCTCCAGACCGTCGCCGCCCTGCTCCGCCTCCAGGCCCGCCGCATCGGGTCGGAGCGCGGCCGGGAGGCGTTGGAGGAGGCCGTACGGCGGGTCGGCTCGATCGCGATCGTCCATGAGACGCTGTCTCAGAACCTGGACGAGCGGGTGGACTTCGACGAGATCGCCGACCGGGTGCTGGCGATGGTCGCCGAGATCTCCCCCGGTTCCGTCACGGGCCGGCGCAGCGGCTGCTTCGGCATCCTGGACGCGGAGGTGGCGACCCCGCTGTCCATGGTGCTGACCGAGGTGCTGCAGAACGCCCTGGAGCACGGCTTCCGGCAGGGCGACACCGGCACGGTCGAGGTCCGGGCGGTCCGCGGCGGCACCACGAAGGAGGAGCGACTCCTGGTCACCGTCCAGGACGACGGGGTCGGCCTGCCCGAGGGGTTCGATCCGCACACGGCGGGCAACCTCGGTCTGCAGATCGTACGGACGCTCGTCGAGGGCGAGTTGGGCGGCACCTTCGACATGGTCCCCGCCGCGGAGCGCGGGACGCGGGTCGTCCTGGACATCCCGGTGCGCTCCCAGAAGTGACCCGCTCGCGGGGGACCCGGGGTGGCGAGGAGCCGCGCCCGGCCGGGATCGGGCGCGCACAGCAATGAGCCCCGGACCTCAAGTGGTCCGGGGCTAAAAGCTCGTTGCCCGCTAGTGCGAGGCGCGTATTGGGTACTGCGCGCTGCGGCTCGGAGGCGGAGAAGCGTACTCGCTGTCCACGAGGTGATGCCGTGAGGCACACGCGCCGCCAAGCTCAGGCCCGTACGGGGTGGGAGGGTCAGGCAGTTGCCTGACGAGCCCGGTTGCGGGCGGCACGGCGCTTCATCGCGCGGCGCTCGTCCTCGCTGAGGCCACCCCAGACGCCGGAGTCCTGACCGGACTCGAGCGCCCACTGCAGGCACTGCTCGACAACCGGGCAGCGACGGCAGACGGCCTTGGCTTCTTCGATCTGCAGCAGCGCAGGACCGGTGTTGCCGATGGGGAAGAAGAGCTCGGGGTCTTCCTCGCGGCAAACGGCGTTGTGACGCCAGTCCATGGCTGTTACCTCTCCGTGGTATTACGTGCAGACTTGCTTGTGAATGTGAACGCTTTCACGAATCCCTCAACAAGTGAAGGGCCGATCGTCAGACTCGCCGACGTGGTCCTGTTGTCTTGAGGAGGGGTTCTGGCTCTCTGTGGTGGCCGGTGTTGCGGGCCGTCCCGAGCGCCATGTAGAGACTCGCAAACCTCGGCGACGGATACAACCCCTTCCGGAAAGTTTTTTTTGATTCCTTGGTGTCGAGTAGGTCACAGCCGTACTTCCAAGGGGTGGATCCTGGCCTAAACGTTCGAGTGAAAGGAGTTTGGCGTCTTCTGCTCACACAATCACACGCAGTGCACGGCGTACGCCTGTGAACGTCACGCTCCTGCGCAGCCCCAGGTGGTCGCCGTCCATCTGGAGGGGCAGTGGCGCCTTCGAATGCAAGGTGAACTCACTCAGGTCGTGCAGCGAGACCACATGCTTTCCGTGCGGGCCGCGATCGGGGGACGAAGTGAGCAACTGGGTCGCATACCGGGCAACCGAGGCCGCCGACATACGGCTGAGACCCAGCACGTCGAGCCCCGTGTCGAACGACGCTTTAGGTGACGCGTACACCGGGCGATTACCGAGAAACGTCCATGGCGCCGCATTGCAGATTATCGACAGCACGAGACCCGTGACCGGATCCTCGCCGGGCCGCTCCAGGGTGATCTGCCCCTGCCTGCGCCGAGGTTCGTCCAGAAACTGCCGCACCATCTGGCGCAGATACAGCGCGTGGGTGGACCGCTTGCCCTGCTCGCGCTGTTGTTCGACGCGCCCGACCACGCCGGCGTCGAAGCCGAGGCCCGCCGTGAAGGTGAACCAGCGGGAGGGCACGGCCTCGTCCTCCGTACCCGGCGTACCCGAGGCGAGACCGAGGCCGACCTCGCGCTCGCGGTTCTCGCGCAGGGCGTCGAGGATCGCCCCGGTGGCCTCCACGGCGTCGTTGGGCAGGCCGAGCGCACGCGCGAAGACATTGGTCGAGCCGCCCGGCACCACGGCGAGGCTGGGCAGCCGGCCGGGGTCGGGGCCGTGGTGGAGCAGGCCGTTCACGACCTCGTTGACCGTGCCGTCGCCGCCGAGCGCCACCACCAGCTCTATGTCGTCGCTCTCGGCGGCCTGGCGGCCCAGGTCCCGGGCGTGGCCCCGGTACTGCGTGGTGACCGCCTCCAGCTTCATCTCACTGGCCAGCGCGTGGATCAGTACGTCACGGGTACGTGCGCTTGTGGTAGTAGCTGCCGGATTGACCACGAGAAGTGCACGCATGAGGTGCAGCGTACCTACTGGGTGGTACTCCACCCCAGGCCGAGTAGGGAACCGGTAAGAGACAGGGGAGTGGTCTTGAGCACAGACCCGGCGCCCGGCCGCCCGGAGCGGCCCGGCGGCTACCCTTCAGGGGTGAGCGCTGAGCTGAACCCCACCACCGATCGGACCCCCGAAGCCGGACCGCGTCCCGCGCGCCTGACCGTCGCGGCGGCGCTGGCCGCCCTGGAGGGGCTCGTCCTGGTCGCGGGCGGCGTCTGGATGCTCGTGCGCGGGCTGAGCGGCTCGTCCGACAGCCGGGAGACGGCCGTGACGGGAGGCATCACGCTCGTGGTGCTCGCGCTGCTGCCCCTGCTGGCCGCGCGCGGTCTGCTGCTGCGCCGCGGCTGGAGCCGGGGTCCCGCCGTCATCACGCAGATCATGGCGCTTCCGGTGGCCTACAGCCTGCTGCAGGCCGACAGCATGGCGATCCCGGCGGGTATCGCGCTCGCGGTCGTCGCCGTGGCGTCGCTGGTGCTCCTGGTGAACCCGGCGACCACGCGCGCCCTCGGCATCAGGACCCCGGGAAGCGCGCCGGACCAGAAGTGACCGAGGCGGCCGCTGTGCCACTGCCGACGACGATCGCGATGCGGGGCGACCGGATTCCCGGTCGCCCTTCGTCATTCCTCCACGAGGAGCTTCTCCCGCAGCTGCGCCAGGGTCCGGGCCAGCAGGCGCGAGACGTGCATCTGCGAGATGCCGACCTCCTGCGCGATCTGCGACTGCGTCATGTTGCCGAAGAACCGCAGGAGCAGGATCCGCTTCTCCCGCGGCGGGAGATCCTCCAGGAGCGGCTTCAGTGACTCACGGTATTCGACGCCCTCCAGCGCCTCGTCCTCGGCTCCGAGGGTGTCGGCGACCGCGGGGGACTCGTCGTCCGTGTCCGGGACGTCCAGGGACAGGGTGGAGTACGCGTTGGCGGACTCCAGCCCCTCCAGGACCTCCTCCTCCGAGATGGCCAGCTTCTCGGCCAGCTCGTGGACCGTGGGGGAGCGGCCGTGCTGCTGCGACAGCTCCGCCGTGGCCGTGGTCAGGGCGAGCCGCAGTTCCTGCAGCCGGCGCGGCACCCGCACCGCCCAGCCCTTGTCGCGGAAGTGGCGCTTGATCTCGCCGACCACCGTCGGGGTCGCGTACGTCGAGAACTCGACCCCCCGGTCCGGGTCGAAGCGGTCGACGGACTTGATCAGACCGATGGTCGCGACCTGGGTCAGGTCGTCCAGCGGCTCCCCCCGGTTGCGGAAGCGGCGGGCGAGGTGCTCGACGAGCGGCAGATGCATGCGGACCAGCTTGTTGCGCAGCTCGGCGTACTCCCGGCTGCCGTCCTTCAGCGCGCGCAGCTCCACGAACATGGCGCGCGCTCCCGAGCGGTCCCCCGGGTCGTGCCGTGCGCCGACCGGCGCGCTCTGCTCGGCGTTTCGCTCGTGCTCGCTCATCGTCCCGCCCGTCACCCTTCCCCGCGCTCCCGCCACCTCCCTCGCTCTCGACCGTGATCGAGCGGGGGGACCCCCATGAGCGGGGGAGGCCCCGTCGTCCCCCGAAGGCGCGGTGCGGTCGGTCCCGTCCTGGTCCGGACGGAGCTCGCTCTGGACGGCGGGTGGTCCGCCCGTGTCGACCGGCCCCGCCTGCGCGGAGGCCTCGGCCGTCGAAGGCTCGTCCTCCGGGTGCGGACGGGCCTGTTCGGGAATGCCGTCCATGCCGTCCGCCATGCGGCGCGATCCGTCGGGATCGCCCTTTCCCGCGGAGAGCTCCCGTGTGCCGCGCTCGTCGTCCCGCACCGGCCCGTCCCCGTTCGTCACGCCGGCCCGGGTCCCGCGCCGCGCTGTTTGTAGAGGCTGATGGACACGGTCTTGTCGTCGGCGACCGCCGAGGAGACCTTCCCCGCCAGGGCCGAGAGGACGGTCCAGGCGAAGGTGTCACGCGAGGGAGCGTGACCGTCCGTGGTCGGGGCCGCGACGGTGACCTCCAGCGAGTCGTCGATGAGCCGGAAGACGCAGCTGAGCACCGAGCCGGGCACGGCCTGCTGAAGCAGGATCGCGCACGCCTCGTCGACCGCGATCCGCAGGTCCTCGATCTCGTCCAGGGTGAAGTCCAAACGTGCCGCGAGGCCGGCCGTGGCCGTACGCAGCACCGACAGGTAGGCACCCGCGGCCGGCAGCCGGACTTCCACGAAGTCCTGGGTCGCGGGCTCGCCTGCGATCTCGGACACCCTCACCTCCAAGGTGGTACAAGCTCTTTCGGGGCCCGAGGGTCGCCCCCCGGGGTAACGCCCTACATGGTTCAGCGGTGACGCTATCGCGCTGCCGACATTCCTGTCCCCTGGACCCCGACCCCTGCTGTCACTCATAGTAAACCCATGGATACGCACAGTGGCTAGGGGTCTGCGGACCCAATTGGGAAGAGCGCGCGCCGGTTTGACGTACCCCGGTGTCAGACCGTCGAACCGTCCGGATCCGCGGTCGCGTCCGTCGCGGACTCCCTGTCACCTCTGTACGTCATACGAGCACATGGTCGACAAAGCACCAACGCCAGTCCTCGCCCGGCTCGAAGGTGCGCATCACCGGGTGGCCGCTGTCCTCGTGATGCGCCGTCGCGTGCCGCAGGGGTGATGAGTCGCAGCAGCCCACATGCCCGCACTCCAGGCACATCCGCAGCTGCACCGGGTGGGTGCCGGCCTCGCGGCACTCCTGACACGTCGCGCTCAGGGGCGCCGGTTCGGGGTGCGGCAGCGCTCCGGCGTGCGTGCACTGTTTCATGATGGCCAGGTTACGACGGGTCCGCGCGATACGGCGCGGAAATCGAGGGCGGGACGCCGCGCGGGCGACAGGGCGGGCGTAACGCGGATGACAAGGGCGGGCAGAAGACCATGAATGTGTTGCCATTGCTGCTGCTGGTCGCGGGCAGTGCCGCGGTCGCCGGGGCGGCGCGCCGCACCCCGGTGCCGGCGCCCCTGCTGCTCGTCGCGGTGGGGCTCGTGGTCTCGTATCTGCCCGGCGTGCCCGCGTACACCCTCGACCCCGAGATCGTCCTGCCGCTGGTGCTGCCACCCCTGCTGTACACGGCGGCCACCGACAGCTCGTATCTGGACCTGCGGGCGCAGCTGCGGCCCGTGGCACTGCTGAGCGTCGGATACGTGCTGTTCGCGACGCTCGTGATGGGCTGGGCGGTGTACCTGCTCGTACCGGGCATGCCGCTCACCGCGGCGCTGGTGCTGGGCGCGGTGGTCGCCCCGCCGGACGCGGTCGCCGCGACCGCGGTCGCACGGCGCGTCGGACTGCCGTCGCGGATCACCACGATCCTGCAGGGCGAGTCGCTGGTGAACGACGCGACCGCGATCACCGCCTATCGCGTGGCGCTCGCCGCCGCGGTCGGGGAGGGCGCGAGCTGGACGGCCGGAGTGAAGGAGTTCCTGCTCGCGGCGGTCGGTGGCGTGGTGGTCGGTCTGCTGCTGATGGTGCCGATCCACTGGCTGCGCACGCACCTGAACGAGGCGCTGCTGCAGAACACCCTCTCCCTGCTGATTCCCTTCGTCGCCTACGGTGCCGCGGAATGGGTCCACGCGTCCGGGGTGCTCGCCGTGGTCGTCGTCGCCCTCTACCTCGGCTACCACAACTGGCAGGTCGACTTCGCGACCCGGCTCCAGGAGGAGGCGGTGTGGAAGATGGTCGCGTTCGTCCTGGAGTCGTCGGTGTTCGCGCTCATCGGACTGCAACTGCCGGTCGTCCTCAAGGGGCTCGGGCGGTACGAGGGCACCCGCGCCGCCTGGTACGCCGTGGCCGTGTTCCTGGCGATCGTCGTGACCCGGTTCCTGTGGGTGTATCCGGCCACCCTGCTGCCCGCCCGGCTGTCCCGGCGCGTCCGGGAGCGCGAGGAGGCCCTCACGGGAAGGGCGGCGTTCGTCATCGGCTGGGCCGGCATGCGGGGCGTGGTCTCCCTCGCCATCGCCTTCTCGATCCCGAAGACCCTGCACGACGGCTCCCCCTTCCCGGACCGCAACCTGATCCTCTTCCTCACCTTCACCACCGTGATCGGCACCCTCGTGGTGCAGGGCCTGACCCTGCCCCCGCTGATCCGCCTGCTGCGCCTGCCGGGCCGGGACTCGCAGGCGGAGACGCTCGCCGAGGCCAACGCCCAGGCCCAGGCGTCCCGGGCCGCCGAACAGCGTCTGGACGAGCTGTTGGACGACGAGGGCAACGCCCTGCCGCCGCCCCTCGCCGATCGGCTGCGACACGTCCTGGAGCGCCGCCGCAACGCGGTGTGGGAGCGGCTCGGCTCGGTGAACCCGGTGACCGGCGAGACGGCCGACGACACCTACCGGCGGCTGTCCCGGGAGATGATCGGCGCGGAGCGGGAGGTCTTCGTCAGGCTCCGCAACCACCGGTACATCGACGACGAGATGCTCCGCACGCTGCTGCGCCGGCTGGACCTGGAGGAGGCGGCCGCCTACCGCGAGACGGCCTGAACCGGCGCCGGGGGGCGCGGCGGCGATCACGGCCGCGACGGGGCCGGCGGCCTTCCGGTGATCACGGCGGCCAGGGTCGTGCCCCGGGGGAAGGCGCCCTCCTCGGCCAGGACGGTGAGTCCGTACAGCAGCTTGGCGACGTAGAGCCGCTCCACGGCCAGCCCGTGCCGCACCTCGAAGTCGCTCGCGAAGGACTCCAGTTCGCCGGGTACGCGCGCGTAGCCGCCGAAGTGGAAGCGGGAGTCCAGCGACCAGTTCCCGCGCCGGGCGCCGAAGGCGCGGGTCTGCAGGGCCAGCGTGTCGGCGGCCAGGAAGTCGCCCTTGAGGACCGGTACGCCCAGCGCCCGCTCGCGGTGTCCGAGGCCGGCGGCCAGGCCCGCGAGCGTGCCCCCGGTGCCGCAGGCCACCGCGACGACATCGGCTTCGCCGCGCAGTTCCGCACCGAGTGCCAGGCAGCCCCGCACGGCCGCCGCGTTGCTGCCGCCCTCCGGCACCACGTACGACCCCTCGGCGTCCGCCGCCCGCAGGATCGCGGCCAGCGTCTCCGGTTCCGCCTTGCGCCGATACATCGACCTGTCGACGAAGTGCAGGCGCATGCCGTCACCGGCACATCGGGCCAGGGAGGGGTTCAGCGGGCGGTCCGCCAGCTCCTGGCCGCGGACCACGCCGACGGTCTCCAGGCCGAGCAGCCTGCCGGCCGCGGCGGTCGCCCGCAGGTGGTTGGAGTAGGCGCCGCCGAAGGTGAGCAGGGGGCGGTCGCCGGCGGCCGCGAGGTTGGGGGCCAGCTTGCGCCACTTGTTGCCGATCAGGTCCGGGTGGATGAGGTCGTCCCGCTTCAGCAGCAGCCGGACGCCGTGCCGTGCGAAGCGCCCGTCCGTCACCTCCTGCAACGGCGAGGGCAGCCGGGGGCCCAGCGCGGCCGGGTCGGGCGCCACGGGGCGCGGCGCGTCGGGGCTGGTCATCCCGCCATTGTCGAACACCCGGCGCGGGGTCGCCCGGCCGGGAGGCCGGCCCGCCGAGCACGCCCCCCGTGCCCAGGCCGCCGTTGATCCATTCCCGCTCATTTGGGTAATGGCACGAGCACGCTCCGTGCTGAGAGGCTTCTTTCCGCAGATCAGCGCAACGCGGATCAACGCAGGACGATCAGTGCACGACCGGGAGGGACAGTCTCAATGTCGGTAGGCGAAGAGGTCCGCGCGGACGAGAACAAGCCGCAGCAGAGTCTTGGCACCGCGGCCGCACGGAATCTGGCCACCACCACCAAGTCCGCGCCCCAGATGCAGGAGATCAGCTCACGGTGGCTGCTGCGCATGCTGCCGTGGGTGAACGTGCAGGGTGGCACGTACCGGGTGAACCGCCGCGTCACCTACTCCGTGGGCGACGGCCGCGTGACGTTCGTGAAGACCGGGGACCAGGTGACGGTCATCCCCGCCGAGCTGGGCGAGCTGCCCGCCCTGCGCGAGTACGAGGACCACGAGGTCCTCGCCGAACTCGCCCAGCGGTGCCAGCAGCGCCGGTTCGCGCCGGGCGACGT
Organism: Streptomyces sp. NPDC048664; assembly: GCF_040650555.1. Taxonomy (NCBI): domain Bacteria; kingdom Bacillati; phylum Actinomycetota; class Actinomycetes; order Kitasatosporales; family Streptomycetaceae; genus Streptomyces; species Streptomyces sp. NPDC048664. The sequence continues at coordinate 97,460 of NZ_JBEZHK010000009.1, forward strand.
GCTCGCCGAGTTCGGGGGCCAGGCCGACGAGGTCTATCTGCTGGCCCACGGCAAGGTGGAGAAGATCGGCACCGGACCCTACGGCGGCGACGCCGTCCTCGGGGTCCTGGCCGACGGCGCCTACTTCGGGGACCAGGCGCTCCTCGACCCGGACGCCATCTGGGAGTACACGGCCCGCGCGGTCACCGCGTGCACGGTGCTCGCCCTGCCCCGCCGGGACGTGGAGCAGGTCGCGGAGCGCGCCGGCTCGTTGCGCGAGCACCTGCGGCAGCAGCGCTCCATCCCCGCGCAGCGCACCAACAAGTTCGGCGAGAAGGAGATCGACCTGGCCGCCGGCCACAGCGGCGAGCCGGACATCCCGCACACCTACGTCGACTACGACGCCGCGCCCCGCGAGTACGAGCTGAGCATCGCGCAGACCGTCCTGCGCATCCACACCCGCGTGGCCGACCTCTACAACCAGCCGATGAACCAGACCGAGCACCAGCTGCGGCTGACCGTCGAGGCGCTGAAGGAGCGCCAGGAACACGAGCTGATCAACAACCGCGACTTCGGTCTGCTCCACAACTGCGAGTACGACCAGCGGCTCCAGCCGCACGACGGCGTGCCGGGCCCCGACGACCTGGACGAGCTCCTCAGCAGGCGCCGCGGTACCAAGATGCTGCTCGCCCACCCCCGCGCCATCGCCGCCTTCGGCCGGGAGCTCAACAAGCGCGGACTCGTCCCGGAGACCCTCGACGTCGGCGGCAACCGCATCCCCACCTGGCGAGGGGTGCCGATCTACCCCTGCAACAAGATCCCGGTCAGCGACGCCCGCACGACCTCGATCATCGCCATGCGTGTGGGGGAGGAGGACCAGGGCGTCGTGGGCCTGCGGCAGGCCGGCATCCCCGACGAGATCGAGCCGAGCCTGTCGGTGCGCTTCATGGGCATCAACGAACAGGCGGTCATCAACTACCTGGTGACGGCGTACTTCTCCGCCGCGGTGCTGGTGCCCGACGCGCTGGGCGTCCTGGAGAACGTCGAGATCGGCCGCTGGAGGTGACCTTCCGTCAACTGTCGGTGCCCTCGGGCGCCGCGCCGTGTACCCGCCCGCCAGGGCGGGTACACCCTCGGGATACTGACCCATCGGCAGCGGAGGCGACACCGTCCGCAGACTCTTCGAGGCGGTTTCATGGGTGAGTTCATGACGGAGCCGAAGCCGGGCACCAAGCTCGGCCGGCGCGGTCCGACCGGCTCCCGAAGCCGGCGTGAGACGGTGCCCGCCCCGGCGGGACCGGTCGCGCCACCGGCCGACGGGCACGAGGCGACGGCGATCCTGGAGCGGTCCCGCGCCACGGTCGACCCGGAGTTGCGCCGGGCCCTCGACACGCTGCCCGGCCCCCTGCGGCGCATCGCCCGCTACCACTTCGGCTGGGAGCAGGCGGACGGCACACCGGCGTCGGGCAACGCGGGCAAGGCCATCCGCCCCGCGCTCGTCCTGGCAGCGACGCGGGCGCTCGGTGGCCGTGAGTCCGCGGCCGTGGGGGCCGCGGCGGCCGTCGAACTGGTCCACAACTTCACCCTGCTGCACGACGACGTGATGGACCGGGACGCCACCCGCAGGCACCGCCCCACCGCCTGGGCCGTGTTCGGTGACGCCGACGCGATCCTCGCCGGGGACGCTCTGCAGGCGCTGGCCCTCGGACTGCTCGCCCAGGACCGGCACCCGGCGTCCCCGGCGGCGGCCGCCCGGCTGGCGGCCTGCGTCGTGGAGCTGTGCGCGGGCCAGCAGGCGGACACGGCCATGGAGCGGCGCGACCCCGACGAGGTCACCCTCGACGAGGTGGTGGCCATGGCCGAGGCGAAGACGGGCGCCCTGCTCGGCTGCGCCTGCGCCCTGGGCGGCCTGTACGCGGGAGCCGTCGCGGACGAGGTCGACGCGCTGGACGCCTTCGGCCGTGAGGCCGGGCTCGCCTTCCAGCTGATCGACGACGTGATCGGGATCTGGGGGGACCCGCGCCGCACGGGCAAGCCGGCCGGGGCGGACCTCATGGCCCGCAAGAAGTCCCTGCCCGTGGTCGCCGCACTCGCCTCCGGCGGCCCCGCTGCGGCGCACCTGGCCGAGCTGTATCGCGCCCCGTACCGGGAGGGGGAGCTGGAACGCACCGTGCTCGCCGTCGAGCAGGCGGGGGGCCGGGGCTGGGCGCAGTCGCAGGCGGCCGACCGGATGGCCCGGGCGATGCAGGAGCTGTCCCGCGCCGTCCCCGATCCGGAGGCGGCGGGCGGTCTGCTGGCCCTGGCGGAGTTCGTGACCCGGCGCACCAACTGACCGGCACCGGGTCGAGACCCCCGACGCCCGGGTGCCGTGCCGCTCCTCAGCTCGCACGGCACCCGGCGGCTCGGGGCCGGGGTGGGCCCCGCACATCCCCACTGTGTGCGGGGCCCGCCTCGTCCGCCGCGCCGGCCCGGTGTCCCGGGCACGGACCCGACGGGAGGAGGCGGTGAGGGGTGGGCGTGGCGATCCGGATGGCGGAGGGGAACGGCCGGGAGTGGAGCGCCGGGTGCGGCACGGAGCGTAGGTTGGGGGCATGCCGGAACCCCTGCTGCACCTGACCGAACGCTCCCTGTGGGAGGCGGCCCGCGCGAGCGGCACCTACGAGATGTCCACGCGGGGCCGCACGTTGGAGGACGAGGGTTTCATCCACTGCTCGCTCCGGCACCAGGTGGCGGGCGTGGCGCGCGGGGTCTACGGGTCGTACACCGGGCCCGACGAGCTGGTGCTGCTCGTCATCGACCCCGAGCGCCTGACCGCCCCCGTGCGCCATGAGGCCCTGCAGCCGGGCGGTGAGGAGTTTCCGCACGTCTACGGGCCGATCCCGGTGTCCGCCGTGCTGGACGTGGAGGTCTGGAGCGGCGGCACGGCGACACCGGCGTGACCGGGCCGGGGGGAGCGCGGCGCCCGGTGTGGCGGTGGGCGGCCGGGGCGTGGGTCGCGCTGGTCGTGAGCGGCGGTGCGCTGACGCTCTGGCTCCAGGACGCGAGCGAGCCGCCCGCGCCCGCCCGGTGGGAGAGGGCCCCGAGCCCCGGGCGGCCCGGCGGCACGCAGGACACGGCGTGTCCGACACCGGCGCACGCGGCGGGGCCGGCGGCCTGCGGGAGCGTCGGGCGGTAGGGCGCCGGTCGCGGGGCGCGGCTCGTCAGGCGGCGCGGCGCTGGGTGAAGCGCAGCATGTTGCCGGCCGGGTCCCGGAAGGCGCAGTCCCGCACCCCGTAGGGCTGGTCCATGGGCTCCTGGACGACGTCCGCGCCGGACGCCTCGACGCGGGCGAACAGCGCGTCGCAGTCCTCGGTGGAGAAGATCACGCCGCGCAGGACGCCCTTGGCGAGCAGCTCCGCCATCGCCCGGCGGTCGGCGGGGGAGAAGTCCGGGCTCGCGGCCGGGGGTTCCAGCACGATCTCCACGTCGGGCTGGAGCGGGGAGCCGACCGTGACCCAGCGCATGCCCTCGAAGCCGACGTCGTTGCGGACCTCCAGGCCCAGGACGTCCCGGTAGAACGCGAGCGCCTTGTCGTGGTCGTCCACGGCGATGAAGCACTGGGCGAGTTTCACATCCATGCGCCCACGCTATGCGCTTCGCGCCCGGCGCGGGGCGAACCCACCGGGGTGTTGGCCGCCCGCGCCGCGGGCGGCGGCTAGAGCTGGGTTCGCGGGTCGGTCCCGGTGGCGGGCGGCCGGTCCCGGCGGGGGCGCGTCAGGGTCCTGACCACGCAGGGCGGGACAGCGGCGCTCTCGTCGTGGGAACGTGCCCGGTAGGCGCTGGGCGTCTCGCCCACCAGTTGTGTGAAACGTGAGCTGAACGAGCCCAGCGAGGTGCATCCCACCGCCATGCAGACCTCCGTCACGCTCAGATCGCCGCGCCGGAGCAGCGCCTTGGCCCGCTCGACCCGGCGGGTCATCAGATAGCCGTAGGGCGTCTCGCCGTACGCGGCCCTGAAGCTGCGCTGGAAGTGCCCCGGGGACATCAGCGCGGTGCGCGCGAGCCCCGGTATGTCCAGAGGCTCCGCGTACTCGCGGTCCATCCGGTCGCGGGCTCGCCGCAGCCGCACCAGGTCGTCCAGGTCCACGCTCCACAGCATCGCACGGGCCGTCCTGCCCGCTCGGGCGGTTCAGGACTCCCGCAGGGCCGTCGTGGTCTTGCCGGTGCGTTCGCGCAGGAGGACGCGCAGGGTGTTGGGATGCTCGTAGCCGACCCTGCGCGCGATGGTCTCCAGGGACAGTTCGGTGGTGCGCAGCAGATGGGAGGCCTGCTCGACCCTGAGGTCCTGCACGAAGCGGATGGGGGAGGTGCCCAGGGCGCGCTGGACGGAGCGTTGCAACGTGCGGTCGCTGACACCGAGGGCCCGGGCGGCGTCGGGGATGCCGATGGGCTCGTCCAGCCGCTCGCGCACCCAGCGTTCGAAGGCGGACACGGTGGGATCGCTCTGCGCCAGGGCGCTGGGGATGATGTAGGCGGACTGGGAGGGGCGCTCGTCGACCACCAGGTAGCGGGCCACCAGGTCCGCCAGCGCGTGGCTGCGGGCCCGGACGATCGACAGGGCGAGGTCGACATGGCCGAAGGCCGCTCCCGCCGTGGTGACGCCCTGCGAGGCGATCACCATCCGGCTCTGGTCGAGACGGACCCCGGGGTAGCGGGCCCGGAAGTGGGGGGCCAGCCACCAGGACGTCGTCGCCCGCCGCCCCTCCAGGACTCCCGCCTCGGCCAGCAGGAACGTGCCGGTGCAGGCCGAGGCGACGGCCGTACCGCGGGCACGGGCCTGTGCGATCACGTCGCGGACGGCGAGCGACCGGTCGCCGCCGACGTGGTCGAGCAGTGCCGCCGGGCTGCGTTCCTTCAGGGCGGGCACGACCAGGAGGTCCGCCGTCTCGGCGTGCGCGGGGGGCTCCACGGTGATCAGGTGTCCGGCCCCGGTGCGCACCTGGGGTGTGAGGCCGACCGTCCGCACGTCCCAGGAGGGCGGCCCATGGATCTCCTCGCCCATCGCGGAGGCCTCCTCGCCCATCGCGTTGGCGCCGTCCAGGACGTCGAGGATCGCCGAGAGACCGGAGTCGAACACACCGTCGTAGACCAGAACCGCAACCTTCATGTCGTAAACACTATCGATGATGTCGTTTCCGCCACTGAGGGGAGGGGGTGCCGGCGCCGTAGGTTCGCTGTGCCGCCGACGATCCGGCGGCGTTCCCCCAAGGAGTGACGATGATGAAGATCGGTCTGCTGGCCCGTGTCGAGGCCAAGCCCGAGTACGCCGACCAGGTCGAGGCGATGCTGCGCGACGCGGTGGCGCTGGCCGAGGAGGAGCGGCACACGGTCGCCTGGTTCTCGTTCCGCCTGGACGCCACCACCTTCGGTGTGTTCGACACGTTCGAGGACGAGCAGGGCCGGCAGGGGCATCTGGAAGGCAGGATCGCCGAGGCCCTCATGGGCGCCGCGGACACCCTGCTGAGCTCGGCTCCGCTCATCACCCCCGTGGACCTGCTCGGCGTGAAGGTCCCCTGACGGGAAGGGCGGACAGCCCGCCGGGCCGTCCGGGCGAGCACGACGTAGAACCGAGGACTCCATGACAGCGACCACGAACCCCCACGAGCTCCGCTCCCGAACCCACACCTGGCGCCCCGCCCCGCCCTGGAGCGAGATCGGCGATCCGAGCGGCCTGGAACTGCTGCGGAAGATCGTCGATGAGGAGATCCCGCAGCCGCCCATCGCCGGCACGCTCGGGTTCCGCCTGGTGGAGGTGGACGAGGGCGCGGCGGTGTTCGAGGGCGACCCCGGAGAGCACCTGCTCAACCCGATGGGCACCGTGCACGGGGGCTTCCTGGCCACACTGCTGGACTCCGCCCTGGGCAGCGCGGTCGCCACCGTGGTGCCCAGGGGCCGGGTCTACACGACGATGCAGCTCAACGTGCACATGGTGCGCCCGGTCTTCGCGACCACCCCCCGGCTGCGGTGCGAGGCGGCCACCGTGCACATGGGCCGGACGACGGCGACGGCGGAGGGGAGGATCATCGGCACGGCCGACGGCAAGCTGTACGCCCACGCCACGACGACCTGCGCGATCCTCGCACCGGCCTGATCGCGAGCCAGGGGGCGGGGCTGGGTGCCCTTCGAGGCCGGCCGTCGGGTGACGGCCGGCGGCTCACGCCTGGAACTCGGTGAGATCGATGGCGTGGACGCGCAGCGCGAAGCCGTACACCGGGTGCGCCGTCTCTCGCTCCCGCACCATGCCGAGCTTGCGGATGACGTTCTCGGAGGCGTCGTCCCCCACCCGGTTGACGCTGATGACATGGTCGAGCCCGCGGTCCTGGAGCGCGAACTCCAGCGTGGCGTGGGCTGCTTCGGAGGCGTACCCCTGACCCCAGAACGGTGCGCCGAGCCGCCAGCTGATCGCCACGGCGGGCAGGACCTCCGGCAGGAACTCGGGCACGGACAGCCCGGTGAAGCCGATCAGTTCGCCCGAGGCGAGCAACTCGACGGCGAAGAGCCCGAAGCCCTCCTCGTCCCACTCCTCCTCCCACCGCTCGATGGCCGAAGCCGTGTCGTCCAGGTCGCGCACCGAGCCGTCGCCGACCCAGTGCATGACCCGGGGGTCCGCGTCGATCTCCGCCATGGGCGCGAGGTCGTCGTCGTGCCAGCGGCGGAGGAGGAGGCGGGGCGTTCGGATCTCGGTCATGACGCCCATCCTGCCGAAGGCGGCGCCCTCACCGGTAATCCGACCCGCTTCCCCCGTCCGCGCCCGGGGGTCGGTTCCGCTCGGCGCCGGTGCCCCGGAGGAACCGTTCGAGCGCCTCCAGTGGGATGTCGGGTCGTTCCAGGTGGAGGTCGTGTTCCCGAAACGGCTATCCAGTGCCGGTAGGGTCCACTCCCTGCGTGCAGATTCACGACAAGGGATTTAGCTGTGCATGAGGACGTACGGTCGCTGATGGTTCGGATGCCGCCACACGATGGTGCGGGGGACCGGATCGACTGGGACCACATGCGACAGGTCTGGGACACCGAGTTCCCCACGGACTTCATGGATTTCATGTCCGTCTATGGAACGGGTGCGATCAGTGACGTCCTGGACATCACACGGCAGAACGAGGGCGCACCTGGTGACGGCCCCTTCGACGCCTGGTTCACGCCCACGGAGGACTGGCTGGAAGAGACGTCCGCGCCCTACCCCGTGTGGCCTGCGCGAGGGAGTCTGATCTCCTGGGGACTGGACGAGAATCAGAACAGCTATTACTGGTCCACCCGTGGCGCTGACCCGGATCGGTGGCCTGTCGTGGTGTGGGAGTTCAACTCGGAAGGGCCCGATGGTTTCATCGAGTTCGACGACGGAATGGCCGCACTGCTGCTCAAGGCGTTCAGCGAGGACAAGCCGCGTCCGTTGACGAAGGATTCATGGCCGATGTCACCCGGCCGAGATTTCTTCACCGGCGGGAACAGGAGCGACTGCGGGCGTTGGGACTGGACCCTTGGTCGAGCGGGGGATGACTCCTTGATGGGGCGCGGGCCCGGCGGGCACCTGGGCGGCGATGCGCGGTATGGCTCGGTCGGGCGGGACCGGCGTCGTCATGCGTTGGTCGGGTGCGGCGTGGGGCTTGTCAGTGCATGCAGCTACGGTGAGCCCCCGATGCCGATCGAGGGAGCGCCGTGTCCGCCCAGAACTCCTTGCAGACGCTGCTCAGTCTCGTCTCCCCGCAGCATGGGGCCGATGAGCAAGTGGACTGGCCAGCAGTGGAGCGGGTGCTGGGTACCGGTCTCCCGAGCGACTACCGGGCTTTCATGTCTGTCTATGGCGCGGGTGATATCGGAGAACTCGGGATCCTGGCACCTGTGTCCGTCGATTACCCGCAGTGGGATCCTGGGAGCATCCTGGACAGCAGGTCCACGTTCCAGGACCTGTGGGACAGCGAGGGAGGTGTCCCCGGCATCACGGCGGACAGCAATGCCGTTCTGCCTTGGGGATCTGGCTGCGATGCCCACGAGCTGGGCTGGCTGATGCTTGCCCCGGACCCCGACAAGTGGCCAGTGGTGGCCTGGCGTCGACAGGCCCGCTACGGCGACTCCAGATGGGCACTCTTCGACTGCGGCATGGTCGACTTCCTGGTCAAGATGATGCGAGCCGAATTCGACGCTTGCCCGCTTGGTGACGCCTCTCTCTGGGGTGCGACGGCTCCTTTCGTGCACTGGCGTGAGCAGCAGCGCCGCTGGCTTGCGGGCCTTGATCCCGAGACGGGCGAGCCTGATCCACTCGTGCAGGACTTCCTTGAGTGGCCCGCGCCCTGACCAAGGTGCTCGCCAACCTGCTCCTCAGCCAGGTTGGCGAAGGCTCAGAGGTGGGGCTGAGCATGTGTGGAGAGTGATGCGTTGGCAATCGACCACCACAGATAGACGGTCGGCGCGTAGACGCATGCGATGCGCATTGGGCCGGCGTCTCTCCGTCACCAGCCATTGATGGAGACTTCACGCCCTCCCGCAAGGTAATGGTGGAGGGCGCTGGCGGTGGTCTCGACGAAGGCTTCGGGGATAGCGGTGGTGTCGACCCAGCGGACCTGGGAGTGTTTGCGGGGTTCGCGGTTTTCGGGTTCGCCGGTCCATTCGTGGGCGGCGAAGACGACCGTGAGGAAGCCGTTGGGAGCCTCCACGCCCCAGGCGCCGTGGTTGATGTGGGCGACCTTGAGGGACTCGGGCTTCACTGTCAGGCCGGTCTCCTCGCACAGCTCGCGGACCGCTGTCTCCGTGATGGGTTCGCCCGGCTCGCTCTTGCCGACGGGGAGGTCCCACATGCCTTGGGCGAACTTGGCGTTCTCGCTGCGCTGCAGGAGGACGACGCGGTTGGTGGCCTTGTCGTGGACGATGACGGCGGCGACCAGCAGGGTCATCGATTCGAGCGCCGGCTTGAGGGCCTTCGGCTGGTCGCTGGTCTGCTGGGCCACGGTGTTCCCTTCGTCGGGCGGCTTGTTGGGCATGTCAGGCGAGGGCCTCGCGGGCGCGGCGGGCGAGATCGGCGGCTCCGGAAACGCGGCGGCGCTGGTAGACCGCGAGCGTGGAGCGGATCGAGGTGATCGCCTTCCGCGTCCGGTCGGAGGTCATGCCCTCCATGAGGATGAGGGCTTCCACCTTGTTGTCGCCGCAGAGACTGTGTCCCCTTCAGGTCGCGTCGCCTTTCATGGCAAAGAGCGCCGTATCAGGTGACGAAGGTCAATCTTGGTGGCCTGCCATGGATGGGCTGGGAGGCCGCCCCCGCGTGCGCGTCGGGGGTTGCAGGCGCAGGGGCGGCCGGTCTTGGGGTCAACGCAGTGCTTGGGTGACGCGCTGGCCCAACCTCTCGTCGTGGAGGGCGCCGACCGTTCGCCAGGCAGCGTCGGAGACTTCTTCGGCCTGGAGTTCACCGATGTCGGCGGTGGTGCGGAAGAGGAATCGGAAGTCGAAGTGCTGGTGGGCGGGCTCGCCCTTGGCGGGGTTGGCGTCGATGGGGTGGATGTCGATGTGGAGCGGAGTCTCGCCGTGGGGGGTGACGAGATAGGGCGGGATGCCGGTCTCCTCTGCGAGTTCGCGGCCAGCGGCCTGCAGGAGTGTCTCGTCCGAGGGCTCCAGATGACCGCCGGGCAGAAGCCACTTCTGGGTCACGTTGTGGAGAATGTGCAGGATGCGGTTGTCGGGGCCGACGAGGATGGCCCCTGCGGTGACGTGGCCGGGCAGGGTCTTGCGATTGGTGAGGTCGTCGCCGTCGTCCAGGAGGCCGAGGACGACGCCGAGTTCGAGCTTGTCCTCGGGGTATTCGTCGAGGTACGTGGCGATGGTGGTGCGGATGTGGTGGGCCGTGATGGTCATAGTGATCACCTGTTGAAGTAGGAGAGCCAGGTCGCCGCGATGGCTTCGCGGTCGGGTGCGGGGACCTCATGGATGCCGGGGCCGAGGTCGCCGCGGGTGAGCAGCCTGATCGCGGCGAGGATCTCGGCCTGGACCAGGAAGATGAACGGCCCAACGCTGGCGCCGTGGATGAAGTTGACGGCGTTGCCGCCGTTCGCCAGATAGAAGTAGTGGCCGGTGGTCTGGTAGCGGGTGACGTGATCGCCGACCTGGGTGCGGGTGTAGACGTCGGGGAGTCCGGCGAGGTCCAGTTCGTCTTCGCTGCTGGTGACGGTGGCGACGTAGGCGCCATTGCGCAGGTGGGAGAAGTCTTCGCCGTGCAGGGAGACGGCGCCGGTCGCGCAGAGGACCAGGCCGGCGCCGGTCAGGGCGGCTTCGCGGTCGCGGGCGACGGTGAAGCCCTGGGAGAGGGCCTGGGTGCGGCGGACGGGGTCGATGTCGAAGACTGTGACCTGGACGCCTTTGGCGTGCAGGAGGCGGGCGATCGAGCTGCCGAGCTTGCCGAAGCCGATCACCAGGGCGGGGCGGCCGTGGAGGATGTCACCGCGATCGCGCATGACGGCCTCGGTGGAGAAGACCACGGACTGACCGACGAGGAAGTCCTCGGGGTCCTTCAGCGGTGACCGGGCGACGGAGACAACGGGGCAGGGCAGTTTGTCGAGGTCCTCGTAGCGGCGGTGCCCGTTCTCGGTGTCCTCGATCACCCCGGCGAGCTGGCCGGTGAAGCGGTTGTGGATGTCGGCGAGGCTGGGGGCGAAGTAGCCGCCGACGTCCAGCAGGGTGGCCGTCTGGCCGGCGGCACGGGATTCGAGGTAGTCCAACGCGTCGTCGGCCTGGGCGAACATCTCACGGGTGAGGGCGTCGACCATGTGTGTCTGCTCGACTTCGCGCTTCGCGGCCGGGTGGACGGACTTCGGCTTGGGCAGTACTGCGGTGAGCCGGGTCATCGCGGCGACCGCGCGGACGAACGCGGGACGCTCGGCCAGCAGGTGCGTGATCAGAAACGACGCCGTCTGCTCACCCGGGGCGAACTGGGTGGCGATCCGGGCGAAGTAGGCGTCCAGCCGGGCGCGTTCGAAGGTTTCCATGGCAGTTGCCTCTCATCCGTTCCGTCCGGGGGCCGTGCGAGGAGATGCGGGTTCAGCGGGTGCGGGCGCGTCCGAACAGCAGCCGGTCGGCTGCGAGCGCTGCATCCAGGTAGGCGTCGACCTTGGCGGCGCCGGCGGACTGCGGCAGGGGGTCCAGCCCGAGTAGGAGGATTGCCTCGCCGCTGCGGGCGATCTGTTCGGTCCAGGACCGACGGGTGGGCAGCCGCAGCCGCCGGGAGGCGCCGGGGATGTGCACCAGCACCTGGTCGCCGACGATCTGCAGGCAGCGCTCCAGTTCCGGTACGACTTCCCGGGCGTCGGCCAGGCCACCGAGGCTGGCGGACAGCTGCCGCATCCGAGCATCGGTCGTCTCAGCGGTGCCCGAGCCGGTCAGGGCCGGGGTGTGGGTGATCAGGATGTGCGCGATCTCGCGGCCGTCCGGGCGGGTGCCGGTCCAGGTCCAGACGGCGAGCGACACCAGCAGCCGCAGCTCAGGGCCGGGTGGAGTGAGCAGGATGCTCATGCTGTCGTGCCTTTCGTGGCCTTGAAGCAGGACCAGACGATCTTCCCGACCGGAGTGCGGTCCTCGACTCCCCAGCCGTCGGCGAGCGCGTTCACCAGGGTCAGCCCGCGTCCGGAGGTGTCCGTGCCGGCGGCCTGCCGGGCTTCCGGGTGCTGGCGGCGGCTGTCGTGCACTTCCAGGCGTACGACATCCTCGTCGGCGTCGAGCCTGACCAGGAAGCCGTGTCCGGGGGTAGTCCCGTGGACCAGGGCGTTGGTGGCGAGTTCGGAGACGCAGAGTCGGACGTCCTCGGCGCGGTCCGGCAGACCCCAGTCGGCCAGGGCCTCAGAGGTGAAGGACCGTGCCTGGCCGACCGACTCGGGCCGCGCGTCGAAGAACTGCTGGGTCGTCTGGGGCATCACGGTGGTCCTCATGACTCGGCGTCCGGGACGCGGGTGGTGCCGGGGTGACAGCGGCGGACGGAACCGCTGCGGGAAATGGAGTGGTGGGCCGTGCGGGGCTTGCGGACGAGCAGCAGCCGTGAGCCGACCGCCTCGATCCGCCGCCCGCGTTCAGCGGCTATGGCCTTCGGCCCCAGGTGCGACATGGCCGGGGCGATGACGCCGTAGACGTCCTGCAGCGCGAGCACGCCCAGGAGCCCGGTGAACGCCGCCGAGGCGGGCTCGGCGGGGGCGTCGCGGTCGGTGAAGACGCCGGACAGCTGCAGTTCGTGGCTGCGGCAGTACGCGGCGAGCGAAGCGACCAGCGCGTACTGCCGAGCTGGGGAGACCCGCACCAGCCGCAGGAAGCCGTAAACGACCGGGCCGCTGACCGGGCGATGCTCCGTGAGGGGTTCCATGCTCAGGACCGTCCAGGAGGCTCGATAAGTAGTGACGCTCTGAGCGTGCCGTCCGGACAACTCGCGGCCAATAACCGGCCGTTCTACTTCCGTTCCACTTCCGTCCCGTCGACTGCACGGATCTGCTTCGATGGCCGGTGGAAGGGAGTGACGCGTGACGACCGTGCACCACTGGACCGGCCTGGAGGCCAAGGCCCTGCGGCTCGCCCTGCGACTGAGCGTGCGGGCCTTCGCCCAGCAGCTCGGCCTGGCCGTCGCAACCGTGTCCAAGTGGGAGTCCAAGCTCGCCGGAACAGAACCCAGACCCGACACGCAGGCCATCCTCGACACCGCTCTCGGGCGCGCGGACGCCGCTGCCCACCTGCGGTTCGAAACACTCATGTCCGAGATGACCAGTGCCACGACTACCGCCCGGCGCCGCGTCACCACATCCAGCCCCCGGGCCTGGGAATACGAATCCTGGGCTGATGATCTCGACCGCGTCGTGGTCGCCCTCTCCCGGCAGAACTTCACGTTCGCCGACAGCCTCCTGACCCGATGGCTGACTCGGTTCAAGGCCCCCGAGCTGGACGAGAAGGGCCAGTACCTCTTCGCCCGATCCACCGCCCTGCTCGGCGACCTCAAGCGCTACCAGGGAACTCTCTTCGGACTGCTGTCGGCCCAACACTTCTATACCGGTGCCCGCGCGGTCTTCACCCAGCTCGACATCCCCCGTCGCGTCGCCCAGCTCGACCTGTCCCTCGCGATCGTCATGGAGATGTCCGGCAAGCTGGAAATCGCCGCTCGCCACTACGAAACCCTCGCGGCCGACGACCGGCTCTCACGCCTCGACCGTGCCAGGGCGCGGCTATGGGTGGGGACGGCGCTGAGCAAAGACGGCCAGTACGACTATGCGACCCGCCTCATGCAGGCCGCGATCGGCGACTTCGAGGACCTCACCGAACCCGACGACTGGTCGGTGGCTCACCAGAAACTCGCCCTCGCTCGCCGCGGCGCCGGCGACCTCACCACCGCGTTCCGGTTCCTGGACATCGCCTGGACCACGGGCACCCCCGAGTCCCCAATGCAACGGGTACAGCTGACCACCGCTCAAGCCCACATTCTGTGCACCGACCCTGTCACCCGTGACGATGGGCTTCGCCTTCTCGACGAAGCAGCACAGATCGCCGCACGGTCCGACCTCGGTCACCAACTACGCAGCATCAACGCCATCAGACAAACGTGCGAGGGTGCTTTCAAACATCTACATCAGTCACCAGGGAGCAGCGAGTGATGGGCGGACGAGCACAAGGGATCACGGAGAATCAGCGGAAGGCCGCCCAGCTGATCTGGGACCACCACCACCTGCGCCACGAAACCCGTCCGTGTGACGCGGCCATTGCGCTGGGATGCAACGACCTCGGCGTCAGTACCTACGCCGTCAGCCTGTATAAAGCCGGGCTCTTCCCGACCCTCGTGTTCACCGGTGGCAACAGCCCAGCCACCAGCAGCGTGTTTCCTCGCGGTGAGGCGGTCCATTTCCATGAACACGCTCTTGCGCTGGGCGTTCCCGCCCACGCGATACTGCTGGAGCCGAATGCCGCCAACACCGGGCAGAACATCGCCTACGCGCGCGACGTCCTCACCGCAGCGGACGTCCGGCCACGCTCCGTGCTGCTGGTCACCATGCCGTACATGGAGCGACGGGCCTTCGCCACCTGCCGCAAACAGTGGCCCGAGGTCGAAGTGCTGTGCGCCTCCGACCCGTTGCCCTTCGACGCCTACCTCAAAGCCATGGGCGACGAGAAGACCGTGATCAGTATGATGGTCGGTGACTTGCAGCGGGTGATCGAGTACTCAAAACTCGGCTTCGCCATCTCGCAGTACGTCCCGGAGGACGTGCATGCAGCCTATGAATCCCTCATCCGTGACGGCTTCACCGACTACCTCATCTCCTCCTGACCTGCCCGCAACCGGCGGACTGTGCGCGATTCATCAGCCTAACTTCCTGCCAAGGCTGACGACTTTGGCCAAGCTGTTCGCGGCGGACTACTGGATCGTCCTGGACGACGTGCAGTTCACCCGCCGTGATTACCAGCATCGGGCCCGCCTCGCCGACCTCGATGACCCCGCCCGGCAGCAGTGGCTCACCATCCCCACCCATCTTCCCCAGGGGCGGCCCACCCTCATCCGGGACGCAGTGATCGCCGAGCCGGACCTGGCCCGCCGCCGGACCGCGGGGATGCTGCGGCGGCACTATGGGGTCAGCCCTCACTGGTCCACCCTCGCCGAGGTCCTGGAACCGGTGCTGGATGCGTTCGGCACCGGCAAGACCGCGACGGTTGCCGAGACCTCCACCCGCGTTCTGCTGGACCTGTTGGGCTGGGAGGGCCAGGTCCTCACCAGCAGCCGTCTGTCGGCCCGGCCGGGCCGCTCCGCCCGGCTCGCGGACCTTTCCGCGGCGACCGGCGCCCGCGCGTATCTGTGCGGGACCGGTGGCATGACCTACCTCGACCCCGCCCCGTTCATGGTTCAGAACATCGCCGTGGCCTCGTTCCGGCCGCCCACCACCGGCATCTGGTCCTCCGGCCGCCGACTCAGTGCCCTGTGGGCCTTGGCCACCCTGGGCCCGGCCGCCGTGGCAGCCCGCCTCCGAGCTCTCGCCGCCCACTGCGGCCGTGGATCGACGACGACCTCACTGGCCTCGACCACACCTGGGTGGCGGAGCGCACCGCCAGGGGAGCGCCGACCCTGCTCGTGCAGCCCCGCCCGCGCCTTGGGCTGCGACCCGGGCACCTGACCGAGGCCACTACGTGGGCCTCGCGGTTGTCCTCGGTCCGCGCCGTCTCGTGACGGACGGAAAAAAAGGCCGCACCCGGCCCACGCGGGCCGCCGGGATGGGCGGGGTGTGGGTCGGGTGCGGTCAGGTAGACGCTGCAACCAAAAGCTATCGCAGGTCAGAAGGCATAAAAGGAGATCAGGCCTTCTTGGTCTCCCAGAAGATCTTGTCGATCTGGGCGATGTGGTCCAGGGCCTTCTGGCCCGTCGCCGGGTCGGTGGACGCCTTGGCGGCCGAGAGGGCCTTCAGGGTGTCGTTGACCAGCTGGTGCAGCTCCGGGTACTTCTCGAAGTGCGGGGGCTTGAAGTAGTCGCTCCACAGCACCGAGACGTGGTGCTTCGCGAGCTCGGCGCGCTGCTCCTTGATGACGACGGCGCGAGCCTGGAAGTGCGGGTCGTCGTTGGCGGCCATCTTCTCCTGCACGGCCTTCACCGACTCCGCCTCGATGCGGGCCTGGGCCGGGTCGTACACACCACAGGGCAGGTCGCAGTGGGCGCTGACCTTGACCTTGGGGGCAAACAGGCGGGAGAGCATGAAGCTGTCCTTCCTCGTGATCGTCTTCTCAGGTGCGACATTACTCCGTGAAGGACGGGTTTTTGCGAGTGCCCCCATGGGCTTACGTCAAAAGTCCGGGGTGAGACTTGGACGTGTGGTGGATCGGACCGGGGAGGTGCCGGCGATGCCGGAGCTGTCACAGGAAGCCGGGCGCGCGAAGGCGTTGGTGCCGTTCGGGGCGGCGGAGGTGACCGGGCCGTCCATGGTGCCCACGCTGGAGCACGGGGACCGGCTCCTCGTGCGGTACGGGGCGCGCGTCAGGCCGGGCGACGTCATCGTCCTGCGGCACCCCTTCCAGCAGGACCTGCTGGTCGTCAAGCGTGCGGTGGAACTGCGCGACGGCGGCTGGTGGGTGCTCGCGGACAACCCGTACGCGGGCGGGGACAGCACCGACTACGGCACCGTTCCCGAGGACCTCGTGCTCGGGCGGGTGCGGCTGCGCTATCGGCCGCTGGGCGGTCAGCGGACCCCCTTCGCGCTCGTGCGCTGGGTGTTCTCCGCGGCCAGGCCCGTGCGGTGCGACCGGTCCGCCTCCAGGCGCTTGCGGGCGCGGTAGGCCGCCACGTTCGCGCGGGTGGCGCAGCGGTCCGAGCAGTAGCGGCGGGAGCGGTTGGTGGAGGTGTCGAGGTAGGCGTTGCGGCAGGGCGCCGCCTCGCACAGGCCCAGGCGGTCCACGCCGTACTCGGTGAGGTGGAAGGCGAGCCCCATCGCGGCGATCGCCGCGAAGCCCGCGGTGGCGTTCGAGGGATGGTCGGCCAGGTGCATGTGCCACAGCGGGCGCCCGTCGTCGTCGCGGTGGTCGTGCCCGGAGATCTGCGGGCTCACCGGGAACTCCAGCAGGAGCGAGTTCAGCAGGTCCACCGCGAGGGTCTCGTCGCCCGAGTCGGCCGCCTCGAAGACCGCGCGCAGGCGGCCCCGGACCGAGCGGAAGCGGGTCACGTCGGCGTCGGTGGCTCGCCGGGCCGCCGACTGGTTGACGCCGAACAGGTCGCGCACGGCGTCCACCGAAGTGAGCGAGTCCTTGCCCCGGGCCGGCTCCTCGCTGTTCACGAGCCGCACGGCGTAGTCCGAGTAATAGGCCAGTTCCACTTGCAGTCCTTACGTGGGCGCTCTAGGGTCGTGTGGCGGTCGATGTAATAGACGGTCGCGGAACCAGGGTATTACGCGATGAGGCTGTCGGAGGGGGACATGGCGGACATGGACACGGACTCGGGTACGCGGACGGGCGCGGGGAACGCGGCGGTGACCGACTGGGGCGGCTGGCAGGCCAGCTGGGACCGCCAGCAGGAGTGGTACATGCCCGACCGCGAGGAGCGCTTCCGGATCATGCTGGACATGGTCGAGGCGTGCGTGGGCGCGGAACCCCGTGTGCTCGACCTCGCCTGCGGCACCGGCAGCATCACCGCGCGGCTGCTCGCCCGCTTCCCGGGCGCCACCAGCACCGGCGTCGACCTCGACCCGGCCCTGCTGGCCATCGCCCGCGGCACGTTCGAGGGGGACGACCGCGTCACCTTCGTGGAGGCCGACCTCACCGACCCCGGCTGGCCCGCGCGCCTGCCCCACGAGACCTACGACGCGGTGCTGACCGCCACGGCCCTGCACTGGCTGCGGACCGGCCCGCTCGACACCCTCTACGGCCGGATCGCCGCGCTCGTCCGCGGCGGCGGGGTCTTCATGAACGCCGATCACATGATCGACGACACGACGCCCCGGATCAACGCGCTCGAGAGCGGGCAGCGGCGCGCCCGCAGGGAACAGGCGCTGAAGGACGGAGCCCTCGACTGGGCCGAGTGGTGGCGCACGGCCGGCGAGGACCCCGTCCTCGCCGGGCCCACCGCCCGCCGCTTCGAGATCTACGGAGCGCACGCGGACGGCGAGACACCCTCCGCCGCGTGGCACGCGCGCGTCCTGCGCGACAAGGGCTTCGCCGAGGCCCGCCCGGTGTGGTGCTCCCCGTCGGACACCCTGCTGCTCGCGCTCAGGTAGCCCGACGGCGGGTCGCGGGAGACCCCCCCACGAGACGAAGAGGGCCCTGTCGCGCCGTTCGGCGCGACAGGGCCCTCTTCTCATCCATCCGTTGTCGGTGGCGTCACAGCACCTTCGACAGGAACGACTTCGTGCGGTCGTGCTGGGGGTTCGCCAGGACCTCCCGCGGATGGCCCGACTCGACCACCACACCGTCGTCCATGAACACCAGCGAGTCGCCCACCTCGCGCGCGAAGCCCATCTCGTGCGTCACGACGATCATCGTCATGCCGTCCTCGGCCAGGTCCCGCATCACGTCGAGGACCTCGCCGACCAGCTCGGGGTCCAGGGCCGAGGTCGGCTCGTCGAAGAGCATCAGCTTCGGCTGCATCGCCAGCGCGCGGGCGATGGCGACGCGCTGCTGCTGGCCGCCGGAGAGCTGCGAGGGGTAGTGGCCCTTGCGGTCCCCGAGGCCCACCCGGTCGAGCAGCCGCTCCGCGCGCTCCCGGGCGACGGCCTTCGACTCCCGCTTGACCTGGACCGGCGCCTCCATGACGTTCTCCAGCGCGGTCATGTGGGGGAAGAGGTTGAAGCGCTGGAACACCATGCCGATGTCCCGTCGCTGCGCCGCGACCTCCCGCTCCTTCAGCTCGTAGAGCTTGTCGCCCTTCTGCCGGTACCCCACCAGGTCGCCGTCGACGTACAGCCGGCCGGCGCTGATCTTCTCCAGGTGGTTGATGCACCGCAGGAAGGTGGACTTGCCGGAACCGGAGGGGCCGATCAGGCAGAACACCTCACGCGGGTTCACCTCCAGGTCGATGCCCTTGAGGATGTGCGCGAGCCCGAAGGACTTGTGCACGCCCTCGGCCCTGACCATCGGGGCGCCGCTGACGGCCGGGGTGATGTCCTTGCTGAGACCGGTCATCGGGCCACCTCCGGACGGCGGAACGAACCGAACATGCGGAGGTTCTTCTTCAGCCGCTGGAACGGGGTCGGCGGCAGGCTGCGCGTCGAACCACGGGCGTAACGGCGCTCGATGTAGTACTGGACGATGCTGAAGATCGTGGTGAGCAGCAGGTACCAGATGCAGGCCACGAAGTACATCTCGACCACCGCCAGCGAGGTGCTGGAGACGTCCTGCGCCCTCTTGATCAGCTCGGGGAGCTGGACCGCGTAGGCGAGGGAGGAGGTCTTCAGCATGTTGATGAACTCGTTGCCGGTCGGCGGGATGATGACCCGCATGGCCTGCGGCAGGATCACCCGGCGCAGCGTCTTGCCCTGGGTCATGCCCAGCGCGTGGGACGCCTCCGTCTGCCCCTCGTCCACGGACTGGATGCCGGCGCGGACGATCTCGGACATGTACGCGGCCTCGTTCAGGCCGAGTCCCAGCAGCGCGGTGAGGACCGGGGTCATCACCTGGTTCATCTCGTCCTTGTAGAACCCCAGGTTGAGGATGGGGAAGACGAGCGAGATGTTGTACCAGAGCAGCAGCTGGACCAGGACCGGCGTGCCCCGGAAGAACCAGATGTAGAACCAGGACACGGTGCTGGTGACCGGGTTCGAGGACAGCCGCATCACGGCGAGGATCACACCGAGCACGACGCCGAGCGTCATGGCCAGCACGGAGATGTACAGCGTGGTCCACGCGCCGGCCACGATGCCCGGGTCGAACACGTAGTCCGGGATGACGCTGTAGTTGATGTTCGCGTTGGAGAAGGCCATCGCGAGCAGCGCCACCAGGGCGAGGACCACGACGCCGGCCACCCAGCGGCCGTAGTGGCGCACGGGGATGGCCTTGATCTGCTCCGGCGGCGCCGGAGACCTGTCGACTGTGTCAGTCACGGTGACTGCCTTTCAGCGCTGTGCGAGGCTCAGGAGCCGCCGTTGATCTTCGCCTCGGTCACCGCGCCCTGCGTGACGTTCCACTTCTGCAGGATCTTCTGGTACTCGCCGTTCTTGATGATCGCGTTCATCGCGGCCTGCAGGGCGTCGCGCAGCTGGGTCTGGTCCTTGCTGACGGCGATGCCGTACGGGCCGGCCTCGATCTGCTCGCCGACCACCTCGAAGTCCTTGCCGTCGCTCGCGGTCTTCGCGTTGTACGCGGCCACCGGGAAGTCGTTCAGGTCGGCGACGGACGCGCCCTGCTTCAGGCGGAGCAGCGCCTCGGGGTCGGTGTCGTAGGTCTGCAGGCTGATGGCCTTCTTGCCGTCCGAGGTGCACTTCTTGCTCTGCGTCTGGGCGATGCCTTCGGACGTGGTGCCCTTCTGCAGGGCCACGACCTTCCCGCACAGGTCGTCCAGCGACTTGATGCCCTTCGGGTTGCCCTTCTGGACCAGGATCGAGGTGCCAGCGGTGAAGTAGTCCACGAAGTCGACACCCTTGCCGGCCTTCTTGCCGGTGTCGGAGTCGATGCCGTTCTGACGGTCCTTGGTGTCGTTCATCGCGGACATGATGGTGTGGGAGCGCCCGGACTCCAGGCCCACGATCAGGTTGGCGAACTTGCCGTTCTGGAACACGAACTTCACGCCCAGCTGCTTGCCCAGGGCGTCCGCGATGTCCGGGTCGATGCCGACGGCCTTGCCGTCCTTCATGTACTCGACCGGCGGGTAGGCGATGTCGGAGCCCACCTTGACGACGCCCGACTTCTTGATGTCCGCGGGAAGCTTGGAGGCCAGCGGGGCCGAGGAGTTCGACGTGCCGGAGTCGCTTCCGCCCTTGTCGGTCTGGTCGCCGCAACCGGTCACCAGCAGGGTGCCCGCGACCGCGAGGGCGCCGACGGCAGCTATCCGGGAACGCTTGACGGCCGTACGACGGGTGGTGCTTGCGGTCATGATGGGTTCCTCCGGCGGGATGGGATGAACTGCCGTGGATCGACGAGAGAGACAGAGTCGGTGCCGCGACCTCGTTGGTTGTGGCATCTTGCCATTCCTTGGGAGAGATTCAGGGGGCTCGCCGTGTCAAAATCGCATAACGGGTGACCTCTGAACCGCCTCGCGCGGCCGACCCGCGCCGGAAGTCGTGTCGCAACCGCTTTTCCCGGCCGCAGGATCTTCGGCGTGTCTCACGATGTGACCGGCCGCCGTCCCTGCGCGTGATCTTGAGCATGGGGGGCGGCACCTTGTCCACATTTTCCGCCATGAGTCATCTCACCGGCGTGTGACCTTCGTTTTACCGACTCGTCCGGGACACCATCCGTCCGGTAAGAAGGTTCTTTACACCCCTCATCCGGGGCTCAGGGCGCGTGTGCGGCGCGCCCGTCGCACATGCGCCCGTGCGCATCAGTCATCAGGGTCATGCGCGGTGCCCGCCCGCTCCTCAATCAGGAGCGGTCACACCCTCAAACCAGAACACCTAAGGGGTACGACACAGTGGCAGCGGAGATCGTCAATCCTCGCAGCGACAACCAAGCGGATCAGGACGGCGGGCCCGAGGCCCACGACCCCTTCGATCCCGCCTTCGCGCTGCACCGCGGCGGCAAGATGGCCGTGCAGGCCACCGTGCCGGTCCGCGACAAGGACGACCTGTCCCTTGCGTACACGCCCGGCGTCGCCCGGGTGTGCACAGCCATCGCGGAACGGCCTGAGCTGGTCCACGACTACACCTGGAAGTCCTCGGTCGTCGCCGTGGTGACCGACGGCACGGCGGTCCTCGGTCTCGGGGACATCGGTCCCGAGGCCTCCCTCCCGGTGATGGAGGGCAAGGCGATCCTGTTCAAGCAGTTCGGCGGGGTGGACGCGGTCCCGATCGCGCTCGACTGCACGGACGTGGACGAGATCGTCGACACCGTGGTGCGGCTCGCGCCCTCCTTCGGAGGCGTCAACCTGGAGGACATCTCGGCACCCCGGTGCTTCGAGATCGAGCGCAAGCTCCAGGAGCGGGTCGACATCCCGGTCTTCCACGACGACCAGCACGGCACGGCCGTGGTGACGCTGGCCGCGCTGCGCAACGCGGCGAAGCTGACCGGCCGGTCCATCGGCGAACTGCGGGTGGTCATCTCGGGCGCGGGCGCGGCCGGTGTGGCCATCGCCAAGATGCTGATCGAGGCGGGCATCGGCGATGTCGCCGTCGCCGACCGCAAGGGAGTCGTGTCGCAGGACCGCGGCGATCTGACGCCGGTCAAGCGGGAGGTCGCCTCCTTCACCAACAAGGCGGGCATCACCGGGTCGCTGGAGGACGCCCTCGCGGGCGCCGACGTCTTCGTCGGAGTCTCCGGCGGCACGGTGCCGGAGGCGGCCGTCGCCTCGATGGCCGAGGGCGCCTTCGTCTTCGCGATGGCCAACCCGAACCCGGAGGTGCACCCGGACGTCGCGCACAAGTACGCGTCCGTGGTGGCGACGGGCCGCTCCGACTTCCCGAACCAGATCAACAACGTGCTGGCCTTCCCGGGCATCTTCGCCGGAGCCCTCCAGGTGCGGGCCTCCCGCATCACCGAGGGGATGAAGATCGCGGCGGCCGAGGCACTGGCCGCGGTCGTCGGGGACGACCTCGCGGCGGACTACGTGATCCCCTCGCCGTTCGACGAGCGGGTCGCGCCGGCGGTGACGGCGGCGGTGGCCGCGGCCGCGCGGGCTGAGGGCGTCGCGCGCCGATAGGCCGTCCGGGCCGCCCGCGGGCGGTTCACGAGAGCTCACGGGCTTCACGGCCGAGCGGGCGGGTGGTGCACCCGCCCGCTCCCGTGTGTCCGGGGCCGCCATCGCGGCGGGACGCGTGTCACAGCGGGGCTCCGTTCCCTCCGACCCCGCTGTTGCCTATCGTCAAGGTCATGTTCGCTGCCTACGCCGCCCGCATCGACCGCGACCACCCGCTCACCGGCCTCGAGTTGGGAGAGCGCCCGGCCCCCGGGCGCAGGCCCGGCTGGACGACGGTGAACGTCAAGGCCGCCTCCCTCAACCACCACGACCTCTGGTCCCTCCGGGGTGTCGGACTGTCCGAGGACAAGCTCCCGATGATCCTCGGCTGCGACGCGGCGGGCGTGGACGAGGACGGCAACGAGGTCGTCCTGCACTCCGTCATCGGCCAGAGCGGCCACGGCGTCGGGCCCGACGAGCCCCGGTCGATCCTCACCGAGCGCTACCAGGGCACCTTCGCCGAACAGGTCTCCGTGCCCACCTGGAACCTGCTGCCCAAGCCCGCGGGCCTCTCCTTCGCGGAGGCCGCCTGTCTGCCCACCGCCTGGCTGACGGCCTACCGCATGCTGTTCACCAACGCCGGTGTACGGCCCGGCGACTCCGTTCTCGTCCAGGGCGCGGGCGGCGGCGTCGCCACGGCCGCGATCGCGCTGGGCAAGGCCGCGGGACTGCGGGTCTTCGCCACCAGCCGCGACGAGTCCAAGCGCAAGCGGGCCCTGGAACTGGGCGCGGTGGAGGCCCTGGAGCCCGGGGCACGGCTGCCGCAGCGCGTGGACGCCGTCATCGAGACGGTCGGCGCCGCCACCTGGTCCCACTCCGTCAAGTCGCTGCGTCCGGGCGGCACGGTCGTCATCTCGGGAGCGACCAGCGGCGACCGCCCCTCCCACGCGGAACTCACCCGCATCTTCTTCCTGGAGCTGAAGGTCATCGGCTCCACCATGGGCTCCAAGGACGAACTGGAGGACCTGCTGGCCTTCTGCGAGACCACCGGAGTGCGCCCCGTCATCGACGAGGTCCTCCCGATGGACCGCGCCCGCGAGGGCTTCGAGAAGCTGGCCGCGGGCGACCTGTTCGGCAAGGTCGTGCTCACCGCGAACTGACCGCGAACGAGCCGCCGCCCGCCTCTCCCGCTCCCCGAGAGCGAGGCGGGCGGCGATTCCCGCGGGTCACGCCTTGGGCGACCGCAGTGCCGTCCCGATATGGGCCGCCGCCGACGACAGATGCCGCCGGACATCCTGGAACTGCTCCTCGGTCACTCCCTGATCGCGGGCGGTGTCCCTGATGTCGTCCCGGAAGCGGTCCAGAAGCCGGTCGAGATCACGGGCCGGGTCGCCGGTGGACCCCTCGTGCGCCCAGGAGGGCTCGTACACGCCGGGGAACTCCTCGGGGGTCTTCGAGAACTCGGGTTCCGTCGCGGTCCCCGAAGCGCCGGCCTTCCTCGCCGTGTCCGTGGCGCCCGTGCGCCCGAAGCCGCGCCCCTTCCCGAACTCGCCGAACTCCTTGGCCAGCTCGGTCAGCCCTTCGCGCACGCCGGTCGGCCAGTCGCCCCGCGCGAAGTGGTCCTGCACCTGCTCCTGGACCCGGCGCGCCAGGCGCTGCATCTCCTCCTGCGCCTGGGCGCGGGCCCGGTCCTGCGCCTCCTTGGCCTGGCGGCGTGCCTGCTGGGCCTCCTCACGGGCTCGCCGGCTCTCGTCCTTGGCCCGCCGGGCCTGCTCCTTCCACTCCTGCTTGACGCGGCGCATCTCCTCCTTGGCGGCACGCCACGCCTCCTTCTCGGACGCGTCGATGTACTCGCCGTACCCGTCACCGCCCGCCTTGGCGGTCCTGGACTCCGAGAACGCCGCCCGCATCTCGCGCCGCAGGTCGCCCGCCGCCCCCTGGACGTCGGCACGGATCTCCGCGGCGAGCTCGGCGACCGACTCGCGGATCTCCAGCTCCAGGTCGGCCAGTTCACCGCTGCGGTCGGCGAGCTCGGCGCGCCCCGCATCGGTGATCGCGTACACCTTGCGGCCGCCCTCGGTGGTGTGGGTGACCAGGCCCTCGGTCTCCAGCTTGGCCAGCCGGGGGTAGACGGTGCCCGCGGAGGGTGCGTAGAGCCCCTGGAAGCGCTCCTCCAGCAGCCGTATCACCTCGTATCCGTGGCGCGGCGCCTCGTCGAGCAGCTTCAGCAGGTAGAGACGCAGTCGTCCATGGGCGAAGACGGGAGGCATGTCAGAGCCCCTTCTGCTCGGTCGGACCGTCATGGGTGCCGTCCTCCGACGGCGGGCGGCGCAGCAGCGCGATGGACCCGGAGACCGTGGTCGCCTTCACCCGGCCGTTGCCCCCGCCCAGTCGCCCGGTGATCTTCTTGGCGCCCCACTGGCCGGACACGCGCAGATCCTCGAAGGCGTTGGACACGGCGCCGCTCGCGGTGTTCGCCTCGACCTCGGCGTCCGCGGGGTGCGGCAGGCGAATGGCGATCTCACCCGACACGTTCGTCAGACGGGCGTCGGTGGGGCCGCCGGAGGGGTCGAGGTCCAGGATGATCGCACCGCTCACGGACTCCGCCCTGACCGACGGGCCGGAGCCCTCGATCACGGTCAGGTCGCCCGAGACGGAGTTCAGCCGCAGGTCGCCCGCGACGCCCTGGGCCTCCACACTGCCCGACACCGTGCTGGCCCGGACCGCTCCGGAGAGGCCGACGAGTGTCGCGTCGCCCGTGACCCCCTTCACGTCGGCGCCGGCGTCGAGGCCCGAGACCACGGCGGTGGCCCCGACCACACCCACCTCCACCCGCGTCGACGCCGGCACGGCCAGGGAGACGACCGCGCTGCGACGCCAGCCCTTGGTCTCGAAGAACTTCAGGAAGCCCTTCCAGGGGAGGTCGTCGTACGCCACCGTCAGGGCGCCGTCCTTCTGCGTCACCGTGAGCGGGGGGCCGTCGATCGCCGAGACCTCCAGGCGCGCGGAACTCTCGTCCGTGCCCACCACGTTCACCGTTCCGTTGACGATGCGCACATGGAGTGTCGTGACAGGGGCGTCGAAGGTGAGCTTTCCTGGCTCGGCGACGGACCACTCGGACATCGTGCTGACCTCCTCGGCCGATGCGGACGCGGCGGGCACGGCGGACGGCACGGGCCGACCCGGCCTACCCCCACACGACGCGCCATATCGCGTCTTACGTGATTCACGATATATCGCGGCCCGGGAAAGTCAAGAGACCCCCACTCGTTCGGGGGGTCTCGGGGGAACGCGTCCAGGGTCGGGGCGTGCGGCCGTGCGCGCCGCCGTCCCGGGTCCCGGGCCTACTCCTCGTCCTCGTCGTCCAGCCGCGCCAGCCACGTCGCCAGCCGCTCCACCGGGACCTCGAAGTCCGGGTTGAGGTCCACGAACGTGCGCAACTGCTCGGCCAGCCACTCGAAGGTGACCTCCTCCTCGCCCCGCCGCTTCTCCAGTTCCTCGATGCCGCGGTCGGTGAAGTACATGGGTGGCTCCGTTGCTTCGGTGAGGGAAAAGGCGACAGGAAAAGGATAGGCGGGCGGACAACGGGGCCCGTCCCCGAGCCGAAGCTCGGGAACGGGCCCCGCACACAGACCGGTGAACCAGACCGGTGAACTCCTCGCGGCGAGCGTTACGCCTCGAAGACCTCACGCACCAGCTGCTCCTGCTCCGCCTGGTGGCGCTTGGCGGAGCCCACGGCCGGGGACGAGCTGTGCGGCCGCGAGATGCGGCGCAGACGCTCGCCGGCCGGGATGTCCGCGCCGACCGCCAGGTCCAGGTGGTCGATGAGGTTCAGGGCGATGAACGGCCAGGCGCCCTGGTTCGCCGGCTCCTCCTGGACCCACAGGTACTTCTCGGTGTTCGGGAACTTCTTGATCTCCTCCTGGAGCTCCGCACCCGGCAGCGGGTACAGGCGCTCCAGACGGATGATCGCCGTGTCCGTGGCACCGCGCTTCTGGCGCTCCGCCTCCAGGTCGTAGTAGACCTTGCCGGCCGTGAAGACGACCTTGCGGACCGCGGCCGGGTCGACCGTGGAGTCGCCGATGACCGGGCGGAAGCCGCCCGAGGTGAATTCCTCCGCCTTCGACGCGGCGGCCTTCAGGCGCAGCATCGACTTCGGGGTGAAGACCACCAGCGGCTTGTGGTGCGGGTTGTGCACCTGCCACCGCAGGAGGTGGAAGTAGTTCGACGGCAGGGTCGGCATCGCGACCGTCATGTTGTTCTGCGCGCACAGCTGCAGGAACCGCTCCGGGCGGGCCGAGGAGTGGTCCGGGCCCTGGCCCTCGTAGCCGTGCGGGAGCAGCAGGGTGACGCCGGAGGTCTGGCCCCACTTCTGCTCCGAGGCCGAGATGTACTCGTCGACGACGGTCTGCGCGCCGTTGACGAAGTCACCGAACTGCGCCTCCCACATCACGAGCGCGTCGGGGCGGGCCAGCGAGTAGCCGTACTCGAAGCCCATGACCGCGTACTCGGACAGGAGGGAGTCGTAGACGTTGTAGCGCGCCTGGTCCTCGGAGAGGTACTGCAGCGGGGTGTGGTCCTCGCCCGTCTCCCGGTCGATCAGCACCGCGTGGCGCTGGCCGAAGGTGCCGCGGCGGGAGTCCTGGCCGGAGAGGCGGACCGGCGTGCCCTCCAGGAGCAGCGAGCCGATGGCCAGGGTCTCGCCCATGCCCCAGTCGATGGTGCCGTCCTCGACCATCGCCGCACGGCGCTGGAGCTGCGGCAGCAGACGCGGGTGCACGGTGAAGTGGTCGGGGATGTTGACCTGGGACTCGGCGATCCGCTTGACGACCTCGGCGGACACGGCCGTGTCGACCGCGACCGGGAAGCCGTCCTGGGGGCCCTGCGGCGCGGCCGGAGCGGCCTGCTGCGAGGTGGTGGCCTCGCGGACCTCCGTGAAGACCTTCTCCAGCTGGCCCTGGTAGTCCTGCAGGGCCTGCTCGGCCTCTTCCAGGGTGATGTCGCCGCGACCGATCAGGGACTCGGTGTAGAGCTTGCGCACCGAGCGCTTCTTGTCGATCAGGTCGTACATCAGCGGCTGGGTGAAGGCCGGGTTGTCCGACTCGTTGTGACCGCGGCGGCGGTAGCAGATGAGGTCGATGACCACGTCCTTGTTGAACGCCTGGCGGAACTCGAACGCCAGTCGTGCGACCCGCACGACGGCCTCGGGGTCGTCGCCGTTCACGTGGAAGATCGGGGCCTCGATCATGCGGGCCACGTCCGTCGCGTACATGGAGGAACGCGAGGACTCCGGGGCGGCGGTGAAGCCGACCTGGTTGTTGATGACGATGTGGACCGTGCCGCCGGTGCGGTAGCCGCGCAGCTGCGACATGTTCAGGGTCTCGGCCACCACGCCCTGGCCCGCGAAGGCCGCGTCGCCGTGGATCGCCACCGGCAGGACCGTGAAGTCCGTGCCGCCCTTGTTGATGATGTCCTGCTTGGCGCGGGTGATGCCCTCGATGACCGGGTCGACCGTCTCCAGGTGGGACGGGTTGGCGGCCAGCGAGACGTTGATCTGCTCGCCGTCCAGGCCGGTGAAGGTGCCGTGGGCGCCCAGGTGGTACTTCACGTCGCCGGAGCCGTGCATCGACTTCGGGTCGAGGTTGCCCTCGAACTCGCGGAAGATCTGCGCGTACGACTTGCCGACGATGTTCGCGAGCACGTTCAGCCGGCCGCGGTGGGCCATGCCGATGACGACCTCGTCCAGACGCGACTCGGCCGCGGAGTCGATCACCGCGTCGAGCAGCGGGATGACCGACTCGCCGCCCTCGAGCGAGAAGCGCTTCTGGCCGACGTACTTGGTCTGCAGGAAGGTCTCGAAGGCCTCCGCCGCGTTCAGCCGGCGCAGGATGCGCAGCTGCTCCTCGCGCTCCGGCTTGGAGTGCGGGCGCTCCACCCGGTCCTGGATCCACTTGCGCTGCTTGGGGTCCTGGATGTGCATGTACTCGATGCCGGTGGTGCGGCAGTACGAGTCGCGCAGCACGCCGAGGATGTCGCGCAGCTTCATCATCGACTTGCCGGCGAAGCCGCCGACGGCGAACTCGCGCTCCAGGTCCCACAGGGTGAGGCCGTGCTCGGTGATGTCCAGGTCGGGGTGCTTGCGCTGCTGGTACTCCAGCGGGTCGGTGTCGGCCATGACATGGCCGCGGACCCGGTAGGAGTGGATCAGCTCGAAGACGCGCGCGGCCTTGGTGACGTCGTCGTCGTGCGAGGCGTCGATGTCCTTGAGCCAGCGGACCGGCTCGTAGGGGATGCGCAGCGACTCGAAGATCTCGTCGTAGAAGCCGTTCTCCCCGAGGAGGAGGTTCGCGACGATGCGCAGGAACTCGCCGGACGCGGCGCCCTGGATCACCCGGTGGTCGTAGGTCGACGTGAGCGTCATGACCTTGGAGATGCCGAGCTTGTTCAGGGTGTCCTGGGAGGTGCCCTGGAACTCCGCGGGGTAGTCCATCGAGCCGACGCCCATGATCACCGACTGGCCGGGCATCAGGCGCGGCACCGAGTGGACCGTGCCGAGGCCGCCGGGGTTGGTGAGGGAGACGGTGACGCCGCTGAAGTCGTCCATCGTCAGCTTGCCGTCACGGGCGCGCCGGACGATGTCCTCGTAGGCCTGCCAGAACTCGAAGAAGTTCAGCGTCTCGGCCTTCTTGATGCCGGCGACGACGAGCTGGCGGTCGCCGTTGGGCTTCACCAGGTCGATCGCGAGGCCGAAGTTGACGTGGTCCGGCTTCACCAGCGTCGGCTTGCCGTCCTTGACGGCGAAGGACCAGTTCATCGACGGCATGGCCTTGATGGCCTGCACCATCGCGTAGCCGATCAGGTGCGTGAAGGAGATCTTCCCGCCCCGGGCGCGCTTGAGGTGGTTGTTGATGACGATGCGGTTGTCGAACAGCAGCTTCACCGGCACCGCGCGCACGGACGTCGCCGTGGGGAGCTCCAGCGAGGCGCTCATGTTCTTCGCGACGGCCGCGGCCGGACCGCGCAGCGTCACCAGCTCGGGGCCCTGGGGCGCCTCGGCCACGGGTTCGTCCTTCTTCGGGGCGGCGGGCGCCGCGGCGGGCTTCGCCGGGGCGGCCGGCGCGGCGGCGGCGGGCTTCACGGGTGCGGCGGCCGGCGCGGCGGCCGGCTTCGCGGGCGCGGCCTGGCTCGCGGGCGCGGGCACGGCCGGGGCGGCGGGTGCCGGGGCGGCCTGCGCCGCGGTGGCCTTGGCCGCGGAGGTGGTCTCTGCGGCCCCCGCGGCCGCAGTGCCCGCCGGTGCGGGGGAGGCAGACGGAGCCGGGGAAGCCGGTGCGCCCGGCTTGTAGTCGGCGAAGAAGTCCCACCAGGCGCGGTCTACCGAATTCGGGTCCTGGAGGTACTGCTGATAGATCTCGTCGACGAGCCACTCATTCGCGCCGAACGCGGCGGCCGGGTTCTTCCCGGCTTGGTCGTCGGTGGAGACGCTCGAGTTACTGGGGGACTGTGGCGACACGGCGGTAACCGCCCTCTTCCGCTTCACAAGGTGACTGGACAGCGGGGATTAAGGCTACGCCTCCCCGGCAGTGAAGGTCAGGTCGGGCCCGTTCTTCGTCACGTAAGTCACACCGGAGAGCGTGTTTCGGGGCCTGAAATGGCGGGAAACAAGCGTGGTTCCGGTGCGCGAGGAGTGTGACGTACCTGGACCGGCGCCCGGGGCGCGCGGACCTGTGCCTGATCACACGTGTCCATCGGCGTGGAGGTACGCGGATCTTGTCCTTCCGCTTCGAACTCTACGTCAACCCTGAGGTGACGGCTCTCCCGGAAGAGTGACCTGGATCCGGCAACCCCGAGCGGATTCGGCCACGCCGATCCGCCCCCCGTGCAGATCCACCGCCCAGCGGGCGATCGCCAGCCCCAGGCCCGTGCCGCCGTCGCTGCCCGGGCCGTGCGGCGAGCTCACGGCGCCGCGGTTGAAGCGCTCGAAGACGCGGTGCCACTCCGACTGGGGGATGCCGGGGCCCTCGTCGAGCACCTCCAGCTCCAGCGACTCGGGACCCGCGCCGCGCCGCGCCCGCACCGTGACCCGGCCGTGCGGCGGGCTGTGCTTGACCGCGTTGTCGATCAGGTTGGCGACGACCTGGTGGATGCGCTCCGGGTCCGCGTGCGCGGTCAGCTCGGGCGGGGAGACGTCGAGGTGGAGATGGACGTCCGTACGGGTGTGGGAGCCGGAGCCGGAACCGATGCCCGCGCGCGCGGAGGCCACCATCTGGGCCTCCTTGAGCACGCCGGAGAGATAGGGCCACACCTCGAAGCGGCGCCGCTTGAGCGGGACCACGCCGTTGTCCAGGCGCGAGAGGTCCAGCAGCGTCTCGACCAGGCGCCCGAGCCGCTCGGTCTGCTTCAGCGCCGTGCGCATCGTCTCGGGGTCGGCGGCCGAGATGCCGTCCACGATGTTCTCCAGCACCGCGCGCAGGCCCGCGATGGGCGTGCGCAGCTCGTGGGAGACATTCGCCACGAGTTCCTTGCGCTGGAGGTCCTGGGCCTCCAGCTCGTCCGCCATCAGGTTGATCGTCTGGGCCAGATCGCCCAGTTCGTCCCGGCGGGTGTCACGCACCCGGCGCGTGTAGTCACCGTGCGAGATGGAGCGGGCCACCGCGTTCATCTCGTCCAGCGGAGCGGTGAGCGAATGGGCCACGAACTGCGTAATGAGCAGTGTGGCGATCATCGAGAACACCGTGATGAAGCGCAGCTCGGTCTCCGTGCGCACCGCGATCATCAGCAGGCCCGTGGTGATCAGGACCGAGATGACGACCAGCGCGCCCAGCTTGGTCTTGATCGAGAACGGCCGCACGCCGCCCCAGTGCTCCCCGGGGTCCGTGCGTCCTCGCCGTCCCGAGTGCTCCCCGGGGTCCCCGCGTCCCACCGGAGCGCCGCTCATGGCGCCGGGGTCTCCAGCGCGTAGCCGACGCCGTGCACCGTGCGGATGCGCTCCGCGCCGATCTTCCGTCGAAGGGCCTTGATGTGGCTGTCCACCGTGCGCGTGCCCGACGCGTCCGCCCAGTCCCACACCTCGGCCAGCAGCTGCTCGCGCGAGAGCACGGCGCGCGGGGTGTTCGCCAGGCACACGAGCAGGTCGAACTCGGTGGGCGTGAGGTGGACGTCCTCGTTGCGCACCCGGACCCGGCGCTGCGCGTGGTCGATCTCCAGCTCGCCGAGCCGCAGGATGCCGCTGCGCGGCGTGGTGGCGGCCAGCGCCGCCCGCTCGACCCGGCGCAGCAGCACATGGACCCGCGCCGCCAGCTCCCGCATCGAGAACGGCTTGGTCATGTAGTCGTCGGCGCCCACGCCGAGCCCGACCAGCATGTCCGTCTCGTCGTCACGCGCGGTCAGCATCAGCACCGGCAGCGGGCGCTGGGCCTGCACGCGGCGGCAGACCTCCAGGCCGTCGAAGCCCGGCAGCATGATGTCGAGGATCAGCAGGTCGGGCTGCCACGCCTCGGCCGTGTCGACCGCGGACGGCCCGTCGCCCGCCGTTTGCACGAGGAACCCCTCGGCGCGCAGGCGGGCGGCGATGGCGTCGACGATGGTGGTGTCGTCCTCGACCACCAGGACGCGCCGCTGCGCGCCCGGGGTCGTCGTGCCGCCCTGCGAGGTGTGTGTCTGCTCCATCGCCCGCCCCTGGGGTTGCTTTCCGGAATCCGTGGGGTGATCCCATGACTGCGTTTGACGCTTGAATGATCCGCGCCAGGGGAGCAGCGTACGGGGAGTTACCGCCGGTCGGCTATCCAGGGCGGAGCGCGAGATGCACGACGTCGGGTACGCCCCGGGCAACGGGGACCTCTTCGGTACGCACCTGTCGGAATCCGGCATTCCTGAGACATCCTTCAAATTCCGTGGACGGCCGGGCCGACCACACGGCGAGGACCCCGCCCGGTCTCAACACCCTTGCGCAGTTTGCCAGTCCGACAGCCCCGTAGAGGTTCTCGTTGCCGTCCGTGACGGTCCAGTCGGGGCCGTTGTCGATGTCCAGGCACAGGGCGTCGTACGTGTCCGATGTCTCATTGACGTAAGAGACGAGGTCGGCGGTGAGGACGCGGGTGCGCGGGTCGGCGAGGGCCGTCGCGGACAGCGGGGACAGCGGGCCGTCCCGGTGCCAGTCGATGATCGCCCGCTCGCGCTCCACGACGGTGATCCCTCCCCAGCGGGGGTCGGCCGCCGCGTGTGCGAGGGAGAAGCCCACGCCGAGCCCGCCGATCAGCACCCGGGGATCCGGGCGTGTGTCCAGGGCGGCGAGCGCGGCGTCCACGAGCAGGCGCTCCGAGCGGCCGTCGGAGGTGTCCATCAGGAAGCAGCCGTTGGCCACGATCTGCAGCAGCTCGCCGTGGCGCCGCAGCACGACCTCGCCGTGGGGGCCCTCGCGGCGGTCCAGCACCTCGGGTGCGCCGGCGGTGTCGTCCTGGGGGGCGAGGGGGAGGGGCATGGTCGTCATTCTGGTGACGGCGCGCGCCGCGCACGAGGGGTTTTCCGTCCGCCGCCACGGCCGGACGCGCGCGCCGTCTGAAAAGTTGCTGTGAATCGCGTCTCGGGTGGCGTCGGTCATAGACAGCGCCCCGGACGGCGCAAAGGGTGGTCGGGAACGGAAGGAGCGTTGCGCCTTGGAACGTACGGTCTCGGCGGCTGACGCCATGCTCACGGACCCCGAGACGGGCGCGCCCCTCCTGGACGGCATGCCGCGCCAGCGCGTGGCGCCGTCCGCGCTCGCCGCCCCGGCCGCGGTGCCGGGGTCCCCGGTGCCCTGCGCCCCGGTGCCCGCGGCGGGCCCACGCCCCTGGCTGCTGCTGCCGACCCCCAAGGGCACGCCGTTCACCTTCGCCTACGCCGCCGTCCTCGTCGCGACCTCGCTGTTCGCCCGCTACGCGGCCCCGGCCCTGACCCATGCCCTGTACCGGGCCTCCAGTACCGACGTCGCCCATCTCGTGCACGATCCCGTCCAGGTCCTGGTGGCCAGCGCGCTGTGGATCGCGGGCGGGATCACCTCCACGTACACCCTGGTCTTCCTTCTGGTGCTGACGGCCCTGGAGCGGCGGATAGGCGCGCGGCGCGCGGCGGCCGTCTTCCTGTCGGGCCATGTGCTCGCCACATTGGTCACCGAGGGCTTCGTGGGCCTGGCCGTCCTGGCCGGCCGGCTGCCCGCGACCTCCCTGCACCGGCTCGACTACGGCATCAGCTTCGGGGTGGCGGCGAGCCTCGGCGCGCTGACGGGCCTGATGCCGCCGTGGCTGCGCTGGCCGGTCCTTATCTCCTTCGCCGCGATGCTGCTCCAGGGCCTGGCCGCGTTCGCGGATCCGATGAGCGACTGGGGACACGTCCTGTCGCTGGCCATCGGGGTCGCCCTGTGGCCGGTCGTCCGAGGCTGGCAGCGCGGCCGCCCGGTGGCGGCGCGGGTGCCGGCCGGGGTCGCGGCCGCGGTCTGACGCCTCCGGCGCCGCATGATCGCTCAGAGCGAACACGCTCCGGGGAACAATCGCATCTCTCCGTGCATTGAGTCGGCATAGCTCAACTTGACTGCCGAAGGGGAGATCATGGCTTCGACGTCCACAACGCTCAGCCTGCCCGTGCTGCCGCTCGACGGCGAGGTCGTGCTGCCGGGGATGGTTGTTCCGCTGGACCTCAGCGATTCCGATGTCCGCGCCGCGGTGGAGGCCGCCCAGGCCGCCGCCCGCTCCGAACCGGGCAAGCCCAGGGTGCTGCTGGTGCCGCGCATCGACGGGACCTACGCGAGCACCGGTGTGCTCGGCACCGTCGAGCAGGTCGGCCGACTGGCCGACGGCGACCCGGGCGCCCTGATCCGCGGCGTCGACCGCGTCAGGATCGGTGCCGGGACCACCGGACCGGGCGCGGCCCTGTGGGTGGAGGGCACGCGGATCGAGGAGGACGTTCCCGACCCGCTGCCCGGCCATGTCGCCGACCTGGTCAAGGAGTACAAGGCGCTCGCCACCAGCTGGCTGCGCAAGCGCGGCGCCTGGCAGGTGGTGGACCGCGTCCAGGCCATCGAGGACGTCTCCGCGCTCGCCGACAACTCCGGGTACTCGCCGTTCCTGACCACCGAGCAGAAGGTCGAGCTGCTGGAGACCACCGACCCGGTGGCCCGGCTGCGCCTCGCCACCCAGGTGCTGCGCGACCACCTCGCCGAGCAGGACGTCGCCGAGTCCATCGCCAAGGACGTCCAGGAAGGCGTCGACAGGCAGCAGCGCGAGTTCCTGCTGCGCCGCCAGCTGGAGGCCGTCCGCAAGGAGCTGCGCGAGCTGAACGGCGACGCGAAGGACGGCGAGGAGTCCGACGACTACCGGGCCCGCGTCGAGGCCGCCGACCTGCCCGAGAACGTGCGCGAGGCGGCCCTCAAGGAGGTCGACAAGCTGGAGCGGTCCAGCGACCAGTCGCCCGAGGGCTCCTGGATCCGCACCTGGCTCGACACCGTCCTCGAACTGCCGTGGAACGAGCGCACCGAGGACGCCTACGACATCCGGGGCGCCAAGTCCGTCCTGGACGCCGAGCACGCCGGTCTGCAGGACGTGAAGGAGCGGATCACCGAGTACCTGGCGGTGCGCAAGCGGCGTACGGACCGCGGCCTCGGCGTGGTCGGCGGGCGGCGCGGCGGTGCCGTGCTCGCGCTGGTGGGCCCGCCCGGAGTGGGCAAGACGAGCCTCGGCGAGTCGGTCGCGCACGCCATGGGGCGCAAGTTCGTCCGGGTCGCGCTCGGCGGTGTGCGGGACGAGGCCGAGATCCGCGGCCACCGGCGCACCTACGTGGGTGCGCTGCCCGGCCGGATCGTGCGCGCCGTCAAGGAGGCCGGTTCGATGAACCCGGTCGTCCTGCTGGACGAGATCGACAAGGTGGGCTCGGACTTCCGGGGCGACCCGGCCGCGGCGCTCCTCGAAGTGCTCGACCCGGCCCAGAACCACACCTTCAGGGACCACTACCTGGAGGTCGAGCTCGACCTCTCCGACGTGGTGTTCCTCGCGACCGCCAACGTCCTCGAAGCCATCCCCGAGGCCCTGCTCGACCGCATGGAACTGGTCCGGCTCGACGGCTACACCGAGGACGAGAAGGTCGTCATCGCCCGGGACCACCTGGTGCCGCGCCAGCTGGAGCGCGCCGGACTGGAGCCCGAGGAGGTCGTGCTGGACGAGGGCGCGCTGCGCAGGCTGGCCGGGGAGTACACCCGGGAGGCGGGCGTACGGAACCTGGAGCGCTCGATCGCGCGGCTGCTGCGCAAGGTGGCGGCCCGGCACGAACTGGGGGACGAGGAGCTGCCCCTGACCGTGCGCGACGAGGACCTGCGCGCGCTGATCGGACGCCCCCACCACGTGCCCGAGTCCGCCCAGGACCCGGCCGAGCGGCGGACGGCGGTTCCCGGTGTCGCCACCGGGCTCGCGGTCACCGGCGCGGGCGGCGACGTCCTCTATGTGGAGGCGTCGCTCGCGGACCCCGAGACGGGCGCGGCGGGCCTGACCCTCACCGGTCAGCTCGGTGACGTGATGAAGGAGTCGGCCCAGATCGCGCTGAGCTTCCTGCGCTCCCACGGTGCCGAGCTCGAACTGCCGGTGGGCGACCTGAAGGACCGGGGCGCGCACATCCACTTCCCGGCGGGCGCGGTGCCCAAGGACGGACCCAGCGCGGGCATCACCATGACGACCGCGTTGGCCTCGCTCCTGTCGGGCCGGCTGGTCCGTACGGATGTGGCGATGACGGGCGAGGTCTCGCTGACCGGGCGGGTGCTGCCCATCGGCGGGGTGAAGCAGAAGCTGCTCGCCGCGCACCGGGCGGGGGTGACGACCGTGATCATCCCCAAGCGCAACGAGCCCGACCTGGACGACGTCCCCGCGGAGGTGCTGGACACGCTCGAGGTGCACGCGGTCACGGACGTCCGCCAGGTCCTGGAGCTGGCGCTCGCGCCGGCCGCCGACGGCGCGGACAGCCGGGTTCCGGTGGCGGCCTAGCCTCCACCTCGACGGGCCCCCGCGACAGGCCCCCGGGCAGGTGTGCGATCCGCGCGCCTGCCCGGGGGCCTGTCCGAACCGTCGAGGGGGCCGGGGGGCGGTATCGCACGAAGGCTGCGAAATACTGTCGGAGCTGCGGTGATGGCGGCGTTGGCGGTGGTGAAGGCGTTTTGCGGAACCTTCCAGGAACGGGAAACCGGGGCAGGGGTGCTCACGTGCACGAGGACGGAAACGGCGAAGGGCGTGCGGACGAGTCCGGCATGCCCACGACCGGTGGGATCGAGGGCGCCGCGGGCCACGGCGCCGGGAGCCCGGGCGGCGCGGACCCGAGCGGCGCGGACCGGGAGTTCCTGTCCCTGGAGCGCGAGCTGACCGTGTTCCTGCGGCGGGCCCGCGCCAACCAGGGCGAGATGGCCCGCGAGGTCCACCCGGACCTGGAGCCCGCGGCCTACGGCCTCCTGGTCCGCCTGGACGAGTTCGGCCGGCAGCGCGCGACCGCGCTCGCCGCCTACATCGGCGTCGGCAAGGCCACCATGTCCCGCCAGCTGAGGGCCCTGGAGGAGCTCGGCCTGGTGGCCCGCGAACCCGACCCGGCCGACGGCCGCGCCTGGCTGGTCCACCTCACCGAGACGGGCCGCAGCCGGGTGGGAAGCGTCCGGGAGGCGCGCCGCGCGCGCTATGTGCGCCAGCTCTCCCACTGGGACCGCGGCTCCGTGGCCGAACTGGCGCATCTGCTGCACCAGCTGAACCTGAGCATGGAGAAGTAGAAGGGGACACCGGCGGCACGCGCGGCGGCTCGCGTCACAGGCGTACGAACACCACGGTCGCGTCGTCGTGCGTCTTGCCGCGGCCCGGACGCCCGCGCTCGGCGCGGTCGGCGCGGTCGGCGGCCTCCAGCACCCGCACCCGCTCCACCAGCGCGGCCGCCCCCTCCTCGCGCACGTAGGTGAACAGCTGCGTCCAGTCGCCCTGGTGGAACGTCTCCGTCCAGCGGGTCGCGCCGTCCGTGAGGGCGGCGAGGGCGCGCACCGCCGTGCGGGGCAGTTCGCCGGCGACCGCGCGCGCCGCGACCGAGGGGTCCGCCGCCGCCGTGAAGAAGCCCCCCTCCTTGTTGCGCACCGTGGCGTCCACGATGGCGTCGGTCGCCAGGGAGGCGCGCGGCAGCCTGGCGAGACGGTCGTCCAGCAGGGCGGTGACCGTACCGTCCGGGCCCTCGGCCAGCAGCACGGAGTCCGACAGGACCAGATACTCCACCGTGGCCTCGGACCAGCGGGCGACGACCACGGTGGTCTGCGGGGTTCGCGGGTGAGAAAGCTCACAGGTCCCGGCGTGCGCCTCGGCGGTGCGGGCGATGGCGGCGGACAGGACCTCCCGCAGGGTCAGATCTCGCCGGGAAACGGACAGTTCGGTCAGCGCGCCGCCGAGTCGTGCGCAGAACCAGTGGACGGAATGCAGACAGTTCCCGTTCCCCGGAGGTGGAGTCACCCCGTCCAGCACGACCAGCGCCCCGCCCTGCCCCGACGCCGGAACCGCGAGTGCCGCGAAGTCCTCGTTGGGGCGCCCCGGGTCGGCGGCCTCGGAAATCAGTTCAGTGCGCATTCGGCCAGTCTGCACGACCCCTTCACAAGGGGTGTGAACGGCCGGTGATGATTGCCGAATCGGTGTGACCGAGCAGGTCAGCCGCCTGTTTTGGCCGGGAATGATCGATTCCGGTAGGGCGTGACGGCGAATCCTGCCAAAGCGCGCCGCCCACGTCCAACCGGCACGCCCTGAGGGGCCACCGCACGGGCGTGGTGAACTTGCCCACCAACTCGCCCCCGGGGTTCACTCCTTCGGGTGGCGGGTCAGGTGAAGCGGGACCTCTGCCCACTGGCACTGGGATGGTCGGAAGCCGTCGTACCGGGTCGACATCCCAGTTGACGGGCCGTCACCCGGGTCCATGGGTACACGAGTCAGGAATGCGAGCACCGGTGCAGATGAAGCGGCCTCGGCGCACAGGGAAGCAGACGACCCCCGACCAGGACGCTCCGTCCGGATCCGCGGGTGCCGGCCGTCCCACCCGTGTGCGCAACCGGCTTGTCATCGCGGTCGCCGTGGTCGCCGCCGCGATCGCCGCCGCCGGGGCGCCGAGCATCCTCGCGGCCTCCGGGCAGGTGAGCGACTCCCAGGACCTGGTGACGTTCGCCGGGCAGACCGGGGACGCCCTCTCGCTGGCCCACGCGCTCGCCGACGAACGCGACGGCGTCACCGCCTGGGTGGCGGCGGGACGGACCAAGTCCAAGGCGCCCGCCGAGCAGCAGAGCGCCCGGGTCGATCGCGAGGTCGAGGACCTGCGCGCCGACCCGGACATCCCGGCCGCGCTGCGCAAGGACCTCGACGACGTGAGCGTCCTGCGCAGGGCCGCGCTCGTCGGCAAGAGCACCGCTCTCGAAACGCATCGGGCGTACTCCGCCGCCATCACCGAACTGCACGCCCTCGCCGACCAGCTGGCCGAGAGGATCCCCTCCCGCGCGGGCTCCGGCGGCTACCCGCTCGCCGATCTCGACAGCGCCGTCCAGCAGTCGGCGGCGGCCCGCGGGCTGCTCCTCGCGGCCCTGAACGTCCCGCGCACCGCCCAGAGCGCCGTCGACCCGGTCACCGGCCGGCAGACCACCACCTGGTCCTCCTCGGACGCCGACGCCAAGCAGCGCGACGAGCTCACCGCGGCCGCCCAGCAGGCCGCCGTCCGCTCCGCCGCGGCCCTCGCCGACTTCCGCGACAACGCGCCCGCGGCGGCCAGGAACTCCTACGACTCCACCGTCACGGGGTCCGACGCCACCGCCGCCGAGAAGTACCTCGCGCAGCTCACCGACCAGCCCACCCTGTCCGACGACGACCTCGGCGTGAACACCAGGAAGGTGGACGACGCCCTCTCGGCCCGGATCGAGATGATGCGCGGTGTGGAGTCCTCTCTCTACGAGAGCCGCGGCCGCGACCTCGCCCACACGCGCGACGACGACGTCACCGCGCTGGAGATCCGGATCACCGTCCTCGGCGTGCTGATGCTCGTCGCCGTCGGCGTCGCCATGGGCATGGCCCGCAGCCTCACCCGCCCCCTCGCCGTCCTGCGCCTGGGCTCGGCCCGGCTGGCCGCCGACCCCGCCACCGGGGAACCGGTGCGCTTCACCGGGCGCAACGACGAGTTCGCCCAGGTCGTCCGATCCGTCAACGCCCTGCACGAGCACGCCGTCGGCCTCCAGGAGCGCCTGTCCACCCTGGAGGTGGACCGCAAGCACCTGATCGGCCAGCGCCAGGCCATGGCCGACGAGCGCGCCACGCTGCGCACGGAACTCGCCGAGGCCCGCGGGCATCTGGAGCAGGTGCGGCACAGCGTCCACTCCACCTTCGTCAACCTCGCCCTGCGCACCCTCGGCCTGGTCGAGCGCCAGCTCTCCGTGATCGAGGGGCTGGAGGACCGCGAGCAGGACCCGGAGCGGCTCGCCACCCTCTTCAAGCTCGACCACTTCGCCACGGTCATGCGCCGGCACAGCGAGAACCTCCTCGTCCTCGCCGGTACCGAGCATGTGCAGCAGCACGCCGGCCCCGTGCCGCTGGTCGACGTCGTGCGCGCCGCCGTCAGCGAGATCGAACGCTAC
Organism: Streptomyces sp. NPDC048664; assembly: GCF_040650555.1. NCBI lineage: Bacteria > Bacillati > Actinomycetota > Actinomycetes > Kitasatosporales > Streptomycetaceae > Streptomyces > Streptomyces sp. NPDC048664. Next base: position 137,341 of record NZ_JBEZHK010000009.1, read on the forward strand.
GAGCGGGTCCGTATCGCCGCGCTGCCTCCGCACGCGCACATCGCGGGCTTCGCCGCCGACGACCTCTCGCACCTGCTCGCCGAACTCCTGGAGAACGCGACCTCCTTCTCCCCGCCCGACATCGAGGTGGAGATCTCGGGCTGGCTGCTGGAGAGCGGCGAGGTGATGCTCTCCGTTCAGGACGAGGGCATCGGCATGACCACCGAGCGGATGCGCACGCTCAACGGCCGCCTCGCCGAGTTCGAGCCGGAAGAGCCCTACGACCACGAGGGCGGCGAGGGCCTCGGGCTCGGGCTGTACGTGGTGGCCCGGCTGGCGCACCGGCACCAGGTCAGGGTCCGGCTGCGCGAGCAGAAGCAGGGCGGTGTCGCCGCCGTCGTCGTCCTTCCCAAGCCCCTGCTCTCCGCGGCACCCGCCGCGGCCGTGCCCGTCACCGGCCCGGCGTCCTCCGGCGCCCACGGCCCCTCCCTGCCCGGCGCGGACGCGGAGGCCAACTCCAACGTCCTGGCGGGCCGCGCGCGCACGGCGATCGGCCGGCAGCCCGAGGGCGACCCGCTGATCGCGGCGGCGGAGGCGGCGGTACGGGAACAGGACGAGGAGGAGACGCGGGAGCCCGCCGAGCGGGTCGCGGCCGAGGAGTCCGTCGCCGCCCCGGCCGGGGCGGACGAGGCACCCGCCCGGGACGCGGCGGACGTGCGGCCCGCGGTCGCCGCCGGGCCGGGCAGGGACGCGGACGTGGAGTTCGGCCCCGAGACCACGATGGAGCTGCTGCTCCCCTCGCCCCGGACGGACGAACCCGCCGCCACGCCCGGGATCCCCGCGCAGACCTCGGCGGACCCCTACGCCACGGGCCCCGACGCCCCCAGCCCCTACGGCACCGGGCCGCATCCCACCGGTCCCCGCCCCACCGGCCCGCACTCCGCCGACCCCTACGCCATCGGCCCCGACGCCCACGAGCGCATCGCGGACGGCGGAGGGCAGCGGTCCGCCCCCGCCCCCTTCCCACAGGAGGAACCGGGCACCGAGGCGCGCACGCAGCGGCACACCGAGCAGCCGCGCGTCCAACCGCGACCGGAACCGCGTACCGACCCGCGACCGGAACCGCGTACCGACCCGCGACCGGAACCGCGTACCGAGCCGCGACCGGAACCGCGTGCCGAGCCGGAACCGCGTACCGAACCGCGTGAGGCCCCCGGGGCACTGCCACCGGAGACGCCGGCCCCCCGCGTCACCGCCAAGGGCCTGCCCAAGCGCACCCCGAAGGTCTCCGCGCCCGCACCGGCCGCGAAGCCGCGCAGCGGTGGGGTGGACGCCGACGCGCTGCGCCGCAGGCTCGGCGGCTTCCACCGGGGCGCGCAGGAGGGCTACCGGCACGCCGAGGCGGAGACCGCCGAGCGGACCGGCCAGATGCCCGCCCCCGCCCCCGGTCGCGGCCCCCACCGCTCGGCCGAGCCCCCGGCCCCCTCGGGCTCCCCAGACCCCTCAAGCACCACGGCACCACCGCACCATGCGACACCCGGCACTGCACAGGACGTAGAAGCAACGGGGGGCACCGTCGAGGAGGCAACCAGTTGACCGCGCCCAGTACCTTCGGACTGAGCAGTGAGGCCCGCAACCTGCACTGGCTGCTCAGCAACCTCGTCGAGGAGGTGCCGGGCCTCAAGTCGGTCGCGGTGGTCTCCTCCGACGGCCTGCTCCTGCTCTCCTCCGATCCCGGCAGGAACGCGGAGGCCCGCGCGGGCCAGGACATGCGTCCCGGCGGCCCCAGGGGCTCTTCCGCCGACCTCGCCACCATCGTCTCCGGCATCGGCAGCCTCACCATCGGCGCCGCAAAGCTGATGGACTCCGGCAGGGTCAAGCACACGATGATCGCGATGGACGCGGGCAGCGTGTTCGTGATGTCCATCAGCGACGGCTCGCTGCTCGGCGTGCACGGCTCGGCGGACTGCGACATGAGCGTGGTGGCGTACCACATGGCGCTCTTCGTCGGCCGTGCCGGACACGTCCTGACCCCCGAGGTCCGCAGCGAGCTGCGCAAGTCCCTGGAGACCGAGTCGGTGGGGAGCCGGTGATGAACAGCGCGTCGAAGAGGCTTCCCGTGCGCGGTGGTGACCGCAAACCCGCCCGGGTGCGCCCCTACTCGCTCACCGGCGGCCGCACCCGCTTCGGGCACGTCCTGCTGGTCGAGACCTTCGTGGCCGCACTGGACGCCCCCGAGGAGCGGCGCGAACTGGCGAACGACTCGACCGGCTCACCGCTCGGCCGGGTCATGCCCGAGATGCGGGCCATCGTCGAACTCTGCCGCCGTATGCGCACGGTGGCGGAGATCGCCGCGCTGCTGAGGATGCCGCTCGGAGTGGTCCGGGTGCTGCTCAGCGACCTCGCGGACCAGGGAAAGATCCGTGTGTACGGAACCGGTCACGGCTCGGGACAGCCGGACCGGGCTCTGCTGGAAAGGGTGTTGAGTGGACTCCGTCGTCTCTGACGCCTCCCCGGGCGTCTCCCCCCTCCTGGACGCCTCCCCGGGCGTCGTCCCGCTCCCCGACGGCGAGGAGCATCCGCACAGTTGGCAGACGGACCGTACGCGGGCCCCGATCGCCACGAAGATCGTGGTGGCGGGCGGCTTCGGCGTGGGCAAGACCACGCTGGTGAGCGCCGTCTCGGAGATCACGCCCCTGACGACCGAGGCGCTGATGACCGAGGCCAGCGAGGAGACCGACGACCTGACCGGGACGCCGGACAAGCTGACCACGACCGTGGCCATGGACTTCGGCCGGATCACGCTCGACGACGACCTGGTGCTCTACCTCTTCGGCACCCCGGGTCAGCAGCGGTTCTGGTTCATGTGGGACGACCTGGTGCGCGGCGCGATCGGCGCGGTCGTCCTCGCGGACACCCGGCGCCTGGCCGACTGCTTCCCCGCGCTCGACTACTTCGAGAGCAGCGGGCTGCCGTACGTGGTCGCGGTCAACCACTTCGACGGCAGTGAGCGGTTCGAGCCGGAGGACGTGCGCGAGGCCCTCACCATACCCGGGCACATACCCGTCATGATCATGGACGCGCGTCGGCGCATCTCCGTGATCGAGACCCTCCTGGCCCTGGTCGGTCATGCCCTGGACCTCACCCCCGAGTAGCCTCCGTGGCTCGTTCGGCTCTCCCAGGACCTGCCGTCCCCATGGTGCTCGCGGCGCCGCCCTCGTAAGGTGCGTGCCGTCGAGGCTCCCCCAACGCCTCGTCGGCTTAGGCCCGTTCTCCCCCCGTCCCGGTTCTCCCCCGTCCGGGAAGCCCTGGTGGCGTCCTCAGCCCGCGCAGTCCCCACCGCCTCCGTCGCGCCCGCAGTCCCCGCGGCCGGCGTAGCCCGTAGTCCGCTTAGGAGCACTCCCCGCATGCGCAAGATACTCGTCGTCGGAGCCGGTCAGTCCGGTCTCCAGCTCGCCCTCGGCCTGCAGTCCCACGGGTACGAGGTCACCCTGATGTCCAACCGGACGGCGGACGAGATCCGCGCCGGCCGGGTCATGTCCACGCAGTGCATGTTCGACACGGCGCTGGCGCACGAGCGCGACCTCCAGCTGAACTTCTGGGAGTCCCAGGCCCCGAAGATCGAGGGGCTCGGCGTGTCCGTGGCCGGCCCCGAGTCGCAGCGCGTCATCGACTGGGTCGGCAGGCTCGACGGCTACGCGCAGTCCGTCGACCAGCGGGTGAAGATGGCCGGCTGGATGGAGACGTTCGCGCAGCGCGGCGGCCAGCTCGTCATCCACGGCGCGGCGGTCTCCGACCTCGACTACTTCTCCCGCACCTACGACCTGGTGCTGGTGTCGGCGGGCAAGGGCGAACTCGTGTCCATGTTCGGCCGGGACGCCTCCCGCTCGCCCTACAGCGAGCCGCAGCGCGCCCTCGCCGTCTCCTACGTCCACGGGCTGGGGCCGCGCCCCGAGCACCCGGACCACGACGCGGTGCGGTGCAACCTGGTGCCGGGGGTGGGCGAACTGTTCGTGATGCCGACCCTGACGCTCTCGGGCCGCGCCGACATCCTCTTCTGGGAGGGCATACCCGGTGGCCCGCTCGACGTCTTCAAGGGCGTCAAGGACCCGGCGGAGCACCTCTCCCTGACCCTGGAACTCATGGAGCGGTTCACTCCCTGGGAGTACGCGCGGGCCACGAAGGTGGAGTTGACCGATGCGGGCGGCACCCTGTCGGGCCGCTACGCGCCCACGGTCCGCAACCCCATCGGCCGGCTGCCGGGCGGCGGACTGGTCCTCGGCGTGGCGGACGTGGTCGTGGCGAACGACCCGATCACGGGCCAGGGCTCCAACTCGGCCGCCAAGTGCGCCGCGGCCTACCTCGCCTCGATCCTCGAGCACGGGGACAACGAGTTCGACGAGGCGTGGATGCGGGCCACCTTCGACCGGTACTGGGACACGGCTCAGCACGTCACCAAGTGGACGAACGCGATGCTGGGCGTGCCCCCGGAGCACGTCCTCAACCTGATCGGCGCGGCGGGCCAACTCCAGCCGGTGGCCGACCGCTTCGCCAACGGCTTCGACAACCCGGCCGACTTCGAGAACTTCTTCTACGAGCCCGAGAAGACCCAGGCGTACCTGGCGTCGGTCGCCGGGGCCTGATCCCCGCCTTCGCGGCCCCGGGGACACCGTCACCGTCCCCGGGGCCGCGCTCATGACCACCTGGTCGGGGGGAGCGGCGGCGGGACGTAGGCGGGCAGGGGCTGGGCTCCGGGGTCCGGGCGGACCGCGCCGAGCACCGGGTTGGCCGCGATGGGGGAGACCTTGACGGTGGTGCCCGGGCGGGGCGCCTGCACCACCATGCCGTTGCCCAGATACAGGGCCACGTGGGTGGCCTGCGGGAAGTAGACCACCAGGTCCCCGGGCCGTAGCCGCGTCAGCGGTACGTGGCGCAGCTGCGCCCACTGCTGCTGACTGGTGCGCGGGATGGTGCGTCCCGCGTTCTGCCATGCCTGCGAGGTCAGCCCCGAGCAGTCGTACGACGCCGGGCCCTGGGCGCCCCACTGGTACGGCTTGCCGATCTGGTCCACCGCGTAGCGCAGGGCGCGGTTGCCCTCGGGGGACGGCGGGCGGTTGTCGTCGCCCAGGGCGCCGGAGGACACCAGGCCGCGTTGCGCGGTGGCCGTCGTGGTGGTCTCGAACGCGTCCAGCGCGGCCAGCTGTTCGGGGGTGAGTGCGGCCAGCAGCTTCTCGATGTCCTTCAGCTGCTTCTCCACGTCGTCCCGGTTCCGCTGCTGTTGGCCGGCCATGGTGAGCTGCTCGTCCAGGGCCTTGCGCGCCTGCCGGGCCAGTGTGTCCGCCTGCCGTTCGGCGCCCGCCAAGTGCCGCACGCTGCCCAGCCGTTCCCGTACCAGCCGGCCGATGACATGGCTCTGGTCGAGCGCGTACTGCGGATCACGGGAGAGCAGCAGGCGTACGTACGGGGAGATGTCCGCGCTGCTGCTCTGGTACTGCTGGCGGGCGAGCCGGCCGACCTCGCTGCGGCTGCTCTGCAGGGCGAGCCGGGTACCGGCCAGCGACCTGTCCAGCCGGTCGACCTCGGCCTGCTTCTTCTTCAGCACCTCGGCGGTGGCGTCGTACAGCTCGGTGGCCTGTTCCACCTGGCGGTAACGCTGCTGAAGGTCCGTCAGCAGGGCGCCGACCGAGGTGGTGCCGGCGGGCGGGGCGGTGGGGGAGGTCGAGCCGACGCCGAGGCCGAGGCTCGGGCTGGGCGTGGGTACCGGGGCGGGCGGCGCGGTGGGAGCGGCCGGGGCGGTGGGGGCCGCCGGCGCTGTCGGGATGGTCGGTGAGGCCACCGCCGGGGCCGGCGCCAGCAGGGCCGAGGTGGTCATCGCCGCCGTACAGGCCCAGCGCGGCAACCTTCCTGACATGCCATCACCTCCGCTGCGGAGGCGGCCGGTCCACCTCGCACCGGCAGGATCGGGCGCCTGCCCGCCGGGCGCGCTCCGGGTGGGCGGTTCGGCTCAGTCAGGTCACTCGTCGGCGGCGTCCGCGCCCGTGCCCGGCGTGGCGTCTGGCGCGGCGCCGGGTGCGCGGTGCGGTTTGCTCCAGGGCCAGCGCGGGCCGCCGCCGTGGCCGCCCTCGGGGTCGTACTCGTACTTCCAGCCGCGTGGCAGACCGAGCCGCTTGGTGCGGGACGCCTCGACGCGGCGGTAGACGAGGACGGTCGGGGGGCCGCCGGCCGCGTCCGGGACCGGGACGCGGTAGGTCTTCGGCGGATGGCCGGTCGGGCCGAGGAGGACGGGGAGGACCCGGCCGTCCAGGGGACCGCCCACGAACAGGGTGTCTTCGCTCTTCACGGCACCAGTGTCCCTCCGGCCGCCCCTCCGAGGACCCTCGGCCCGCGGGAGCCCGGAGAGCCGCGGAACCCGCCCGGTCGACCCCCGCCCCTCGACGTGCGCGGAGCGCGCACCCGAAGGGGCGCGGGGAACTGCGCGAGCAACCCCCACGCACCCGTGCCCGGCAATGCGCAGCGACCCGTGCCCGAGCCTGGCAACGCGTGGCGACTCGCGCCCGGCAACGCGCAGCGCCCTGTGCCCGGCCGCCGTCACAGCAGGTGGGTGGCGTCTTCCAGTACCGGAAGCACTCGCCGCACCAGCACCCCGATCGGCCCCTGCGCGCTCTCCAGCGCCAGCGCCGCCCGCAGCACCGCGGCCGTCTGCGGGTCGCGGCCCGAGGCCGCCACCAGGCAGGCCACGAACTGCTCCACGAGCACGTCCCGCAGCTCGTCCACCGGCGGCTGCTTGTCCTCGTCCAGCCAGATCAGGGACGCGGCCTCCACCGCGGTGATCCACGTCCGCACGGTCATCCGCAGACGCGCCCCCGGCTCCGCCACCCCGAGATGACTCAGGATGTGCTCGGCGGCGGCCCTGCGCACCCCGTCCACGATGGCGGTGGTGCGCGACGTCTCCACCACGCTCCCGCCCTGGAGCAGCGCGCTGAATCCGGCGTCGTGCTGGTTCACGAACGCCAGGTAGCGGTCGAGCGCGCGGCCCAGGCGCCAGGAGAGCGGCCCCTCGGGGGGCTCGGCGAAGCACTGTTCGAGCTCGTCGGCGGCGGAGCGCAGCGCGGCCTCGTACAGCTGCTGCTTGCCGCCCGGGAAATAGCGGTACACGAGAGGCCGCGAGACCCCCGCGGCCTCCGCCACGTCGTCCAGCGAGACCTCCTCCGGCGCGCGGTGCGCGAACAGGGACAGCGCGGCGTCGAGCAGCTGACTGCGCCGCTCCTGCACACTGAGCCGACGGTACGCGCGCGTGGGGGCCTGGGAGGTCATGCTGGGCAGCGTAATCGTGTCGCCGGGGCGGAGGGCAGGCGCCGATACGGCCACCCGGCGCGGGGAGGCGTTCAAGCCAGCAGACCCGACGCCCTCCACAGACGGCGGCCGGCGCCGCGCAGGACGCCGATGTCGTCGAGGAAGTCCGTCAGCCGTTTCGCGCCCGACTGCATGACCTCACGGCGGTGCCCGCTCTCCTTCACCTGCGCCAGGGCCTCGTGCCTGTCCAGGCCGACGTTCGTGTAGACCATGGGGTTCACGAACGCCTTGGAGAACACCCGCGCGAACTCGCCCGAGGTGACCCGGGTGAGTTCCCGGGACCAGCGCGGGGCGGTCAGCATCTGGCGGCGCAGCTCCTCACGCGCGTACCGCACATGGCGGGCCTCCTCCACCACATGGATGCGCGTGACCCCGCGGACCAGGGGCTGCACCCGCTCGTCCGGGAAGGTCAGCCGCTGCATCCAGTCGAGGACCTCCTCCCCGAGCAGCGTGGCCGTGAAGGAGCCGGGGGTCGTGGAGACCGTCTTGAAGACGCGGCCCAGCGTCTGGTGGGCCCGGCTCACCGGGTACCAGGGCGTGTCACCGTGCGCGATCAGCCGGGCGAACATCTTGGAGTGCCGGCACTCGTCCTCGATCTCGGTCAGCGCGTAGCGCACGTGGGCGCTCGTCGCGGCCTTGTCGTAGATGTGCCGCACCAGCAGCTGGATCAGGATGATCTCGAACCAGATCCCGAGCGAGGCGAGCGCCGCGCCCTCGTGCTGCGACAGCAGGACGCGCTGCTCCTCGCTCATCCGCTTCCACAGCGGGGTGTCGTACAGGGACACCAGCTCCGGGGGCCAGAACCACATGCCCTCCTCGAACGGGCTGTCCCAGTCCAGCTCCTTGTCGGGATCGAAGGAGTGCTTCGCGGAGGAGGCGAGCAGCCGCTCCGCCACCTGTTCCCGGTCCTTGAGCAGCCCGAGCGCGTCACGCAGCACGTCCGCCTCGGTCACCTCGCTCGCGCCCGCCGCGTCGCTCGTATCGGTCACGGTCGTCATCGTCGTCCCCACCACATCGTCATACGAGCCGCCTTACCGGCGGTCACATCTTATGAGACTGCTTGTCAGCAAGGACGTCAATCCCTCGCGTGCGACTTGTTGACGCGGCGTCTACCGCGTGTGAGCGTGGGCGGTATGCCGACGCATGAGGTGTACGCCAATGAGCCGGGGGAGCCCCTCTGGCAGGTTCCGGCGAGCGGAGCCGCACGGTTCAACTGGGAGTACGACGGCGGTCGTGACCGGCTTCTCGCCCTCTACCAGAAGGGCAAGGACAAGCAGTGGGACGGCCTGAAGCGGATCGACTGGGACCTGGAGGTGGACCCCTACGATCCGCTCGGGACACCCGACGAGGTGCTCACCCTCTACGACACGCCGTACTGGGCGAAGATGACCGACCGGGACAAGGGTGAACTGCGCAAGCACTACACCTCCTGGCAGTTCAGCCAGTTCCTGCACGGCGAGCAGGGCGCGATGGTGTGCGCGGCGCGGATCGTGGAGTCCGTGCCCGACCTGGACGCGAAGTTCTACTCGGCGACCCAGACCATGGACGAGGCGCGGCACGCGGAGATCTACAGCCGCTTCCTGCACGAGAAGATCGGCATGCTCTACCCGATCAACGACAACCTCCAGGCCCTGCTGGGCGACACCCTGCGCGACAGCCGCTGGGACATGCCCTACCTGGGCATGCAGGTGCTCATCGAGGGCCTGGCACTGGCGGCCTTCGGCATGATCCGCGACACCACCGACAAGCCGCTGCCCAAGCAGATCCTGGCCTACATCATGCAGGACGAGGCACGGCACGTGGCGTTCGGGCGCATGGCCCTGCGCGACTACTACAAGCAGCTCACGGACGCGGAACTGCGCGAACGCGAGGAGTTCGTCATCGAGGGCTGCTACCTGATGCGCGATCGGCTGCGCGGGGTCGAGGTGCTGGAGAACTTCGGCATCCCCAAGGCCGAGGCGGAGGAGCTGAGCGAGGGCGCCGAGTACCTCCGGCTCTTCCGTCAGCTCCTGTTCAGCCGGATCGTCCCCTGCGTCAAGGACATCGGCCTGTGGGGCAAACGGCTTCAGCAGGCGTATGTCGACATGGGTGTCTTCGAGATGGGCGACTCGAACCTGGACCTCCTCATGGCCCAGGACGAGGACATCGCCGAGAAACTGGACGCGGAGCGCTTCGCCGCGCAGGAGCGGGAGCGGGTCGCGGAGGTCGCGGAGGCGATCGAGGAGGGCCGCCGGATCGGCGGCTGATCACCGGGCCGGCGGGGACTGGTCGACACGGTACGCCGGGCACGCCGGTCGCGCCCGGCGGACTCCGGCGCGCGGGAGTGGTCGGCAGCGTCGCACGCGACCGGCCGGTGGCACGCCAGCCGATGGCGCGCCAGCCAGCGGCACGCCGGGTACGCCAGCCGCGCCGGGTACGCCGGTCGCGCCCGGGGGACTCCGGCGCGCGGGTGCGGTCGGGAGCGCCGCACGCGAGCGGCCGATGGCGCGCCAGCCGATGGTGCGTCGGCCAGCGGCACGTCGGCCGCTGGCACGCCAGCCGGTGGTGCGTCGGCCGCGGTAGCACGTCGGCCGACGGCGCGTCGGGCTCCTGGGCGGTCTCGCCGTGACCGTGTGCCGCCCGGCCGTCGCCTGCCCGGGCAGGCGGTCAACGGCTAACGGCTCTGGCCCGGTTGCTCCGTGGCCAGGACCGCCGCCATCACGTCGCGGGCGATCGGCGCCGCGATCCCGCCCCCGCTGATCTCGCCGCGCCGACCCGCCGGGTCCTCCACCACCACCGCCACCGCCACCGCGGGCTCCAGCGTGTAGTCCGCCTGCGCCCAGGAGATGAACCAGGCGTAGGGGCGGCCCGAGTTGTCGACGCCGTGCTGGGCCGTGCCCGTCTTGCCGCCCACCAGGACGCCGGGGATCGCCGCGTTGCGGCCCGTGCCCGCGTTCACGGTGTCCGCCATCATCTCCCGCAACTGGGCCGCCGTCGTGGGGCTCATCGCCCGGCGCGGGGCGCGGGGAGCCGCCGAGGAGACCGTCTGGCCCGAACCGGTCGTCGTCCGCTCCACCAGGTACGGCGGGCTGACCGTGCCCCCGGACGCCACCGCCGCCGAGACCATCGCCATCTGCAGGGGCGTCGCCCGCGTGTCGAACTGGCCGATCGAGGACATCGCCAGCTGGGCGGCATCCAGCTTCCGGTCGAACGTGCTCGGCGCCACCGCCACCGGGATCCGCAGCCCCGCGTCGTTGAACCCGAACCGGCGCGCGGCGTCCGCCATCGCCCGCAGCCCCGTCTGCACACCCAGGCGCGCGAACACCGTGTTGCACGACCACATGAACGCGTAGCGCATCGACGCGTTCGCGCACCCGTTCGCCTCGTTCGTCAGCACCGTCTTCGTGCCGGGCAGCGGATAGGGGTCGGGGGAGTCCGTCGGCGCGTCCAGATGCGGCACCACCCCCGCGTCCAGCGCCGCCGCCGCCGTCACCACCTTGAACGTCGAGCCGGGCGGATACGTCTGCCGGATCGCCCGGTTCAGCATCGGCTGGGCGGTGTCCGCGTTCAGCCGCTTCCAGGACCGGGCGACCGAGTCCGCAGACCCGGACAGCAGCCCGGGGTCGTAGGACGGCGTCGAGACCAGCGCCAGGATGCGCCCGGTCGCCGGCTCGATCGCGGCCACCGCGCCCCTGCGCCCGCCCAGGCCCTGGAACGCCGCCCGCTGGGCCGCGTCGTCGAGGGTCGTCACGACATCGCCGCCGGGCATCCGCGCGCGGGTGACGCCGTGCAGGAAGGGCAGGGCCGACAGCGACGGGTCGCTGCCCGTGAGCAGCGCGTCCTGGGTGTTCTCCAGCAGCGTCGTCCCGTACACCTGCGAGGCGAACCCGGTCACCGGGGCGTACAGCGGGCCGTCCGCGTACGTGCGCTCGTAGCGGAACATCCCGTCCGTCCTGCGGGAGCCGGTCACCGCGCGCCCACCGACCACGATGTCGCCGCGCGGCGCGCCGTACCGGGCGATCGACTGCCGCTGGTTGGCCGGATTGCCGCCGTAGCGCGCCGACTCGAAGATCTGCACCCGGGTCGCGTTCACCAGCAGGGCGACCAGGAGCAGGACGCACAGGGCCGCCGCCCTGCGGATCGCGCGGGTGCCGCCCGCCCGTGCCGGATCCAGGCTCCCGCTCCCGGGCAGGCTCATGGCGTCGCCGTCCCCTCGCCCTGGCCGCCGGCCGAGTCGCTGATCCGGATCAGCAGGGCCACGATGATCCAGTTGGTGACCACCGAGGAACCGCCCTGGGCGAGGAACGGCATCGCCATGCCGGTGAGCGGGATCAGGCCGGTCACCCCGCCCGCGATCACGAACACCTGGAGCGCGACGATCGACGCGAGACCGATGGCCAGCAGCCGCCCGAACGGGTCCCGCAGCGCGAGCCCCGCGCGATAGCCGCGCTCCACCAGCAGGGCGTAGAGGAGGAACAGCGCGGACAGCCCGGCGAGCCCCAGTTCCTCGCCCGCCGTGGCCAGGATGAAGTCCGACTTGGCGGCGAAGCCGATGAGGATCGAGTGGCCGAGCCCGAGCCCCGTGCCGAGCGCGCCGCCCGCGGCGAAGGCGAACAGGGACTGGGCGAGCTGGTTGGGGCCGAGCCCCGCCTCGATCGACGCGAACGGATGCAGCCAGTCCGCGACCCGGGCGTGCACATGCGGTTCCAGTCGGCCCACCGCGAGCGCGCCGAGGACGGCGAGCAGCAGCCCCACCGCGATCCAGCCGGTGCGGCCCGTGGCGACGTACAGCAGCACCACGAACAGCCCGAAGAACAGCAGGGAGGTGCCGAGGTCCCGCTCCAGGACCAGCACGCCCACGCTCAGCAGCCAGATCGCCACGATCGGGCCGAGCACCCGGCCGGTGGGCAGTTGGAGTCCCGCGACCCGGCGTCCCGTGAAGGCCAGCGCATGGCGGTTGGCGGCCAGGTACCCGGCGAAGAACACCGCCAGCAGGACCTTCGCGAACTCGCCCGGCTGGATGGAGAACCCGGCGACCCGCAGCCAGATCCGGGCGCCGTTGACCGCCGGGAAGAAGATCGGCAGCGTGAGCAGGACCAGGGCGGCGACCACGCAGAGGTAGCCGTAGCGCTGGAGCACCCGGTGATGGCGCAGCACCAGCACGACGGCGATGAACAGCGCGACACCGACCGTGGACCAGTACAGCTGGGTGGGCGCGGCGCGGTCGCCGGGGGTCTCCAGGTCCAGACGGTAGATCAGCACCAGTCCCATGCCGTTGAGCAGCACGGCGATGGGCAGCAGCAGCGGATCGGCGTACGGCGCCCGCAGGCGCACCGCGGTGTGCGCGAGCAGCGCGAGCAGCCCGAGCCCCGCGCCGTAGCGGGCGGCCCCGGGCGGCAGGGCGCCGGACTTCGCGAGCCCGACGGCGCAGTAGCCGTACAGGGACACCAGGACGGCCAGCGCGATGAGACCGAACTCGACGCCACGGCGGCGCGGCGGGCGCGGTACGGGGGCGGGAGCGGGGACGTCCGCCGCCGTGCCCCCTCCCACCGGTCCTGGCGTTCCGGGCTGAGCCATGAGCGGAACGTAGCAAGCGGCGAGGGGGATGTCCCGTTTTGTGCGTGCAATCAGCCCGACGCGGTACTCCCCGGCGCCTGCGGCCGGGGCAGCGTCAACGCGGCCACCGCGCCGCCGTCCGGGGCGTTGGTGAACTCCAGCCGGGCCCCGAGCACCTCGGCCTGCCCGAGGGCGATCGTGAGCCCGAGCCCGTGCCCCTTGCCGCCGCTCTCGGTGCGGAAGCGCTGGGGGCCGTGCGCCAGCAGGTACTCCGGATAGCCGTCCCCGTGGTCCCGTACGGTCACCCGGGCGCCGTCGACCGTCAGTTCCACCGGTGCCCGCCCGTGCCGGTGCGCGTTCGCCACCAGGTTGCCGAGCACGCGTTCGAGCCGTCGCCGGTCCGTCTCCACCCGGGCGTCGCGCACCACCCGCACCAGGGTCCCGGTGCCGGAGGCGCGCACCACGCGCGCGGCCAGCGGTGCGAGCTGCTCGGTGGCCGGTTCGAGGCGCTCGCGCTTCGTGTCCAGCCGGGAGATCTCCAACAGGTCCTCGGTGAGGGTGCGCAGCGCGGCCACCCGGTCGCGCACCAGCTCGGTCGGCCGGCCGGGCGGCAGCAGCTCGGCCGCCGCGTGCAGACCGGTCAGCGGGGTGCGCAGTTCGTGCGCCACGTCCGCGGTGAACCGCTGCTCGCTCAGCAGCTTGCCCTGGAGTGTCGCCGCCATGGTGTCGAGCGCTCCGGCGACCGCGGCCACCTCGTCCTGGGGCCGCCTCGGGTCCCTCGTGTGGCGGTCGTCCACGCGCGCGTCCAGGTCGCCCGAGCTGATGCGCCGCGCCACCTGCGCGGTGGCCCGCAGCCGCCGGGTCACCCGGGTCACCCCGAACACCCCGATCAGCAGCGTCACCCCGATCGCCAGGGCCGAGGAGAGGAGGATCGCCCGGTCGAGCGCGGCGATGATCCGGGTGCCCGACGCGTAGTCGACCCGCACGGCGATCGCCCGTCCGCCGTCGGCGGGACCGGCCGCCCACATCGCGGGCCCCGGGTCGCCGGTGCCGACCATGGTGCCGCGCTGCCCGTGCGCCGCGAGGCGGCGCAGCCTCGTCGGGAGCCCCGGCAGCTCGACACCCGCGTTGGCGGGCAGGCGGTCGCCGGCCTCGTACGCCCGTGTCGCCTCCGTGAGCCGGCTGAGCGCCCGGTTGCGGGCCTCGCCCACGGTCCGGTCGGTGACCTGGACATGGACGAGCACCCCGAGCAGCGCGGCCAGGCCACAGCACATCACGGCGATGAAGGCGGCGGCCTTCCAGGTGAGCGCGGCGGTCCACCGGGGAAGCCGGACCTGCCGCCCGAAGGGACGGGCAACGGGGCCGTCCGGGGCGGTGAGCGGGGCTGGAGCGGCGGGGTCGACCGGGTCGGTGGGATCGGTGGGATGGATCGGATCTCTGGTCGGTCCGGTGGGGCTCTCGGGTTCCGCGGGGTCCACCGGACCGGCGGGGGGAGCATGGCTCCCGGGGGTCGCGTGGATCGCGGGGGCGGCGGGGGGCGCGGGGAGTGTCGCCTCCGCGGGGGGCTTCGGGGGTGCGGGCCGCGCGGAGTCCACCGGGCTCGCGGGGTCTCCGGTGCTGTCGGGGAGCGCCGGGTCCGTCGGGTCCGCCGTGTTCATCGGGGGCTCCTGGACGGAGCGGAGCCGAGTCTCTCGGGGCCGGCGGCGGAGACGGGGTGGCGGGTCGGGCGTGCGGTGCCCACGCGCAGGATCTCGTCCCGGGTCGCCAGCATCGCGTGCTGGTGCGGATCCCAGGACCACACCGTGCGGAACTCGTACCCCGGCAGCGTCGACGGGGAGCGGATGATCACGTCCCGGTCCGCCAGCTCCACACTGATCACACGATCCGAGGTACCCATCACCTGCACGACCCGATGACGCTCGACGGTGTAGACGCGCACCGCCAGTTGACCGCCCGGGAAGCGGATGCCCAGCACCATGTCGTCCCTCCCGTCCCCGGTGAGATCCCCGTAGTACGCCCGCAGCAGCGGGCACTGCCGCCCCGGCGCGCCCCGCCTGCCGCAGTCCCTCAACTGCCGCCCGGTCCGCGCGTACGTCGCGTTCGGGCCGTCGTACGCGTCCGGGTGCGCGGCCACCTCGGCGAGCACGACCGCCAGCGGATCCACCCGATGGAGGTCGTCACCCCGGGGAGTGAGGCCGCCCACGGTCACCGTGTCCGCCTCCCCGTAGTCGACGGCGGGCGCGGAGGCGGGGGACAACTGGGGCCACAGCCGCACCGGCCCGACCGCGGTCGGGGTGGGACCCGCCCCGCGCAGGGAGCCGGAGTCGCCGCACCCGGTCAGGAGCAGGGCGGTGACGGTGAGACCGAGGACCGCGCGCACACGGCGGAGGCTGGGGAACACGGGACACGTCCTTTAGATCACGTGCTGGCCGGTTCCTCACTCTATGGCCGCGGGCGGCCGGGGTGGCCGAGGTCGGCCCCGGGCGGCGTCAGTCCGCGCGTTCCTCCAGTTCCTCCAAGAGCCGTGCCGTGTCCAGGCCCGTCCGCAGATAGTCCACGAACAGGTCGTTGTGCAGCGCCCAGGGCCCGCGCCGGGCCCGGATCATGCGGATCGCCTCGTCGGCCGTGTGCCCGGCCCGGATCAGCGCCTGCCCCACCACCAGCCCGGAGCGGTTGTACCCGTGGAAGCAGCGGACGAGGACCCGCCGGCCGTCCTCCAGGGCGTCGTCCGCCGTCCGCGCGAGCCGTATCACGCCCGCGAGGTGCGTCCCGTCGAGCGGGCCGTCCGGGATCGGCCACACATGGTGCTCGACCCCCGCGTCCGGGCCGTGCCCCGGCAGCCGCAGCAGACTGAGCACGACATCGAACTCATGCCGTACGACAGCGAGTTGCCGCGCACCCGAACGGCCCGTGAACTCATGGCCGCCCATCCACAGGCCGGGCACGATCTCACTCCACGGGCTGCCCGGAGCGGGCACATCGGGTTGCTTCCTGCGGGTCCGCAACGGCGCCTCCCACTGAATCCCCAACTGCTCACAAAGGTAGCCGGGTTCTTGCCCCTGGAGCATCCCGCCTGTTCCCATGGTCGAGGGGTGAGGGCTCATGAGCGGACTGCGCGTCATACCGACCCGAAGGCGCGGACAGGACCTCCTGTACGTGTGCGGCACCGACGGGCGCAACGTCGCCTGGTACGACCGCGAGGCGGCCCGGGTCCATCTGTTCAGCGAGGATCTGCGGCAGGACGTGCTCGACGCGCTCGGCCCCTTCCTGGCCGGCGCCGTGACCGTGGGACCGCCGCCGGTGCCCACCGCGGCGGAACTCGTCCGACTCGCCCTCCACCCGGACGACGACCTCGCGCCCAACCGGCCCGGAGAGGCCCTGCTGATCGCACTCGACCGCGACCCGGGCCCCGCCCACCGGCTGCGCACCGACCCGCGACGCAGGGAACTGGCCGCGGAGCAGACGGTCGGCGAGGCCTTGGACGGCCTGGAGGGCGGGGGCTGGCGCACCCTGCACTCGATACCGCTGCCCGGCGGCGACCGCGTCCACCATCTGGTGATCGGGCCCGGCGGCCTGTTCGCGATGTACGCGCTCGCCGCCCGCCGGCAGCGGGTCGTGGTGACCGACCCGCTGGTCACGACGGGCCGTCGCGAGCCGTGGCCGCTGCTGCGCCGCGTGCGCTCCGACGCGGCCCGGGCGTCGTACGCGCTGACGGCCGAGGTCCGCCCGGCCCTGGTCCTGGTCGAACCCGCCCGCCTGGACGTCACCGGACCGCCACGGGAGGTGCGCGTCCTGACACCGGCCGACGTCCCCGCGCTCGCCCGGCTGGGCGGGGTGCTGAAGCCGGCGGACGTGGAGGCGCTGTACGCGGTGGCCCGGGACCGCAGGACGTGGGGCAAGGGGTGACCGGTGCCGGGTGACGGGTGGGGGAGGGGTGACCGGTGGCGGGGGGCTTGCCGGAGCACGGTGGTGGTGACGGGGCGGTACGGGTTCGGGTGGAGTCCCGGTGCTCGGGTCGAGTGGGTGGGGGTG
This sequence comes from Streptomyces sp. NPDC048664, assembly GCF_040650555.1. Lineage (NCBI taxonomy): Bacteria > Bacillati > Actinomycetota > Actinomycetes > Kitasatosporales > Streptomycetaceae > Streptomyces > Streptomyces sp. NPDC048664. The sequence continues at coordinate 154,240 of NZ_JBEZHK010000009.1, forward strand.
CCCGACGAGGCCGGGCCGGCCGCCGTGGCGTGCCCACGGGGTCACACCGGCGGCACCGGCGGCAGTGGTGCCGCGAGGGCCGGGTCCAGCAGCGGGGCCAGCAGGTCGCCGTACGTCCGCAGACGGGACGCGATGTCCGGCGCGCGCAGGACCAGCCCGTCGGGTGACGTGCAGTGCGCCACCTCCTCCCAGGCGACGGGCGCCGACACGGTGGGCTCCGCGCGGGCGCGCACGGTGTAGGGCGCCGCGGTCGTCTTGCGGGCCGCGTTCTGACTCCAGTCCACGAAGACCTTCCCGGGCCGCAGGCTGCGGGTCATACGGTGGACGACGAGACGGGGCAGCGCCCGCTCCGCCGCCACGGCGAGCCGTTTGGCGTACTCCGTCGTCCGCCGCGACGGAGTAGGCCGTACCGCGGCCAGCAGGTGCAGTCCCTTCGAGCCGGACGTCTTGGCGTACGCCTCGATCCCGTCCGCCGCCAGCCGCTCCCGCAGCCACAGGGCGACCTCGCAGCACTCCACGACGGTGGCGGGTGGTCCGGGGTCGAGGTCGAGGACCAGTCGGTCCGCCTCGTCGGGCGCCTGCACGCACCACTGCGGGGTGTGGAACTCGGTGACGAGGTTGGCCGCCCACATCAGCTCGGCCAGATGGTCGATCACCACCATGCGGGCCGGTCCCTCCGAGCGTGGCACCTCCGCCGTCGTGACCCAGTCGGGCGTACCCGGCGGCACGTTCTTGGCGAAGAAGACCTGGCCGTCCGGCCCGTCCGGGTAGCGCAGGAAGGACAGGGGCCGGTCGCGGAGATGGGGCAGCAGCACGTCCGCGGTGGTCGCGTAGTAGTGCAGCAGCTCGCCCTTGGTGAAGCCGGAAGCCGGATAGAGGACCTTCTCCAGATTGCTGAGCGCGAGCCGCCGTCCCTCCACCTCCGTGATCGGCGTCATACCATGAGAGTCCCATGAAATCGCCTGATATCCATGGATAAGGGGCGGCACGTGCGATCCATCTGGAACGGCGCCATCGCGTTCGGTCTCGTCAGCATCCCGGTGAAGCTGATGAACGCCACCGAGAACCACTCGATCTCGTTCCGCCAGATCCATCTGGAGGACTCCGGCCGCATCCGCTACCGCAAGTTCTGCGAGCTGGAGGACCGTGAGGTCGCCCCGTCCGAGATCGGCAAGGGGTACGAGGACGCCGACGGCACGATCATCCCGGTCACGGACGAGGACCTGGCGCGGCTCCCGCTGCCGACCGCCAGGACGATCGAGATCCTGGCGTTCCTGCCCGAGGACCGGATCGACCCGCTCCAGGTGGACACGGCGTACTACCTCAGCGCGAACGGCGCCGTGGCCGCCAAGCCGTACGCCCTGCTGCGGGAGGCCCTCAGGCGCAGCGGCAAGGTCGCCGTGGCGAAGTACGCCCTGCGGGGGCGCGAGCGGCTCGGGATGCTGCGGGCGGTGGGCGAGGTGATCGGCATGCACGCCCTGCTGTGGCCGGACGAGATCCTCGCGCCGGAGGGGGTGGTGCCGGACGCGGGCGTCACCGTGCGCGACAAGGAGCTTGACCTCGCGGACGCGTTGATGGACACGCTGGGGGAGGTGGACGTGGACGAGTTGCGTGACGAGTACCGGCAGGCGCTGGAGGAACTGATCACCGCGAAGGCGGAGGGCAGGCAACTCCCGTCGGCTCCGGAGCCCGAGGGCGGCAGGGTCCTGGATCTGATGGCGGCACTGGAGAAGAGCGTGAGCGCGGCGAAGGCGTCGCGGGGCCGGGGCGAGGCGGGGGGCGGTGGGGCGGCGGAGATCAGACATCTGCCGGACCGCACGTCGGGCCGCGGGCACGCGGGGCGGTCACCGAAGCAGGTCGGCGGCAAGAAGTCGACGTCGGCGACGCCCCGGAGCGAGGGGCCGGCTTCGGGATCGGCGACGAAGACGGATGCGAAGAAGACGACGACGAAGACGACGACGGCGAAGGGGGTGACGACCAAGGGGGCGGGGGGCTCGGGGTCCGCGGCTGCCGAGAGGGCCGGGGCCACCAAGACGTCCGCGGCCACGAAGTCGGTGGCCGCCAAGAGGGCTACGGCCGACAAGGCGAAGGTCGACAAAGCGACGGCAGGTGAGGCGGCGGTCGGCAAGGCGACGGGCGGAAAGGTGACGGGCGGCCGTCAGACGGCCGACAAGGCGACAACTGGCAAGGCGAAAGCCGACAAGGTGGCGGCAGGAAGGGCGGCGACCGACAAGGTGAAGGCCGGCAAGTCGGCGGCGGGCAAGCAGACGGCCGGCAAGGCGACGACCGGCAAGGTCACGACCAACGGCAAGGCGGCAGCCGACAAGGCCGCCGTGTCGAAGGAGACGGCCAAGAAGGCCCCGGCCGAGAAGACCGCAGCCGAGGCGAGGAAGAAGACGGCGGCACGCAAGCAGTCGGCGTGAGGCCCGCGCCCCGCGCTGCCAAGTGCTGTCCCGTGAGCCCCCGGCAGATGCGGCGCGCGGCGCCGGCCACGGCCGCCTGAGGACAGTCCTCAGGGCTTGACAGTCACACGGGTCGAGCGGCTCCCGGGGCTGCGACGGCCGTGGCGGCGGAGGGCCAGTACCGCGTTGTGCCCGCCGAAGCCGAAGGAGTTGCTCAGGGCCAGATCGCCTCGTTCGGGCAGGGAGCGGGGCCGGCCCCGGACCACGTCGAGTCCGATGGCCACGTCCTGGTCGCCCTCCCCGCCGCCGATCGTCGGCGGGATGACCCCGTGAAAGAGGGGCAGGGCCGTGGCGAAGGGAGTGTCGGAGGAGTGGCGCATGGCTCGTCCGCTGCCTTCTGCGGCCGGTGTGCCGCGGTGCGCGGCCGGGACCCGGGACCGGCCAGGTGCCAACCCTCCTTTTATCGTGGCTGGTTGCGCCGGGAATGAGCCCACGGTTGCGCGACTCGGTCACGGACGGTCGCGCGTGCCGTCGGAAGCGGGCAGGTTCGTTCCCCCTCGGGGCGCCGACCAGGTCGAAGTGTTTCCGGCGAGTAAGTCAAGGCCAGGAGGGCCTTCCGTTCCGGACGACGGAGGCGTAGGTTCCGTTTACCCCGCGAGGCGTCTTGCTGGACGCCGGCCCGCCGTATCCGGGACGGCGGGCCGCGTGGGGTCCAACTTCCGGGGCGTGCGGTCGGTGGCCCCGGCATCCCGTCGGCTTACAGGTCGCCGCCCGTGGGATGTCGACCGGTGTTGCGCGGATCGACGGGCGGGCGCGCCGCCCCCCCGATGCGCAGGCCGGGCAGCAGGTGCCGCTTCGGACTGCGGTGCGAACAATCACATAGATCGGTAGATCATGATCGTATAAATTGCCCCTTGATCGGCCGCACGCCGACGCCTGACCAGCGTCGGACGACGGGCGGCCGGATTCGACGAGGGGGACCACATCATGAAGAAGACCACCGCTCGCCGCGCCCTGCGGACGGGCGTCGTACCGCTGCTCGGCGCCGCACTTCTGGCCGGTACGACCGCCGCCGGCGCCTTCGCGGCCGACGGCACGCAGGGCGCGCGCACGGCGACGACCACCGCGCCGCGGATCGTCAGCACCGCCGAGTACACCGCGGAAGGCGGCAAGGACCCGCAGTCCATGGCGCCCGTCGGGGAGGCCTCCCCGGCCCGGAGCGCCCTCGCGCAGGGCCTCGGCGAGCAACTGACCAGGACCACCGGGCTGGACGTCTTCCAGGCGCCGGCCGCGTCCACCTACGAGACGGTCGGTCAGGCGCTCACCTTCAACCTCGGTGACGAGAACGGCACGCACCCGCTCAGCGTCACCCGCCTGACGGTCCACCAGGACGTGCCGTCGGCGGTCCTGTCGACCGAGGGCGACGTGACGGCCACGACCACGCTGCCCGGCGGCACCACGCTGTTCACCGCCGCGGGCGGCGAGGGCACCCGGGTCAGCACCCTGTCCAAGGACGGCCGACTGACCCTGTGGGAGGCGCCCACCACCTCGGCCAAGGGCGCCTACACCACCGAGGACCTGGTGCGTTGGGCCACCAAGGTCGACGCGGAGGGTGACCCCGCGGCACAGCCCACGGCTCCCACGACTCCCACGGCCCCGGGCGCGGCGGCGGCCAAGCCCCACTGCCAGCTGACGCACAGCAGGAAGCCCTACCTGCACGGCGGCCCGCTGAAGATCCAGGCCGACGCCGCCATGATGTGCGACCAGAAGGGCAAGGGGAACTTCGCCGCCTCGCTGCGCCAGTACCAGGGGCTCGGCATCTGGAAGACGAAGGACGTCCGCGGGTACACCAACGAGCAGGGCCAGGCCTTCCCGGTCCTGCTGCGCTACACGTGCTCCCGGCTCACCACCAGCGGCTGGATCTACCGCGCCGACATCGGCAACGCGACACTGCGCAACAGCCACGGCTACTGGGGCGACCACAACGTCTGGTCCGAGACGGCCACGATCCACTGCGCGTGACAACGCGCCGCCCCGCCCCGCAACGAACCCGGCCGACACCGGCGTACAGTGCGGGGCGGTGGCGAGACCACGCCCGATGGCCGTCGACGGCGACGCCGACGCCGACATTGACGGCAACGGTGATGGCGACGGCGACGGCGACGACCGACCGTACGAGAGGCGTCGGGCAGGCGCGAACCGGTGAAGGGGGAGCGGGTGGACAGTGACCGGCGCCGCCCCGACGCGGTGGATCTCGGTGCGGCCGGATGCGGATGGCTGCTGATCGTGGCGGTCGCCTCCCTCCCCGGAATGCTCCTCGACGACGGCGAGGTCACCGCGTACCTGGCGGTCGTGGGCGCGCTGATCGGGCTCCCGTGGGCGCGGGGCAGACTGCGCCGCTGACGGCTGCCCCCGGCGCGGCGCGGCCGCCGTGTCGGCACCGGTGAACGCGCTCCGAATCCGTCCCGATGCCACAGGATCCGGGTGCGGCGTCCCTGCGGCACACCCGATCGACCGCGCACGCGGAATCCGGCGGAAGCCGGGAACGAGCAGTACCCGAGAACGAACAGAGAGCGATTTTCCGCGATGCGAAGACACCTGGCCGCCGTAACCCTCCTGTGCGCGGCCACCCTCGGCGCGGCGGCGCCGACCGGTTGGGCGGCGTCACCCTCACCGGGGTCACGCCCGCCGGCCCAGCCCCCGTCGGCCCGCCCCTCCTCGACCAGCACCGCACCGGCGTCCGCGTCGACTTCCCGGGTACCGACGGCATGGTCGACCACGACGGCGCTGGACGCTCGGCGGGCCGCCGCGTACTGGACCGCGGAGCGCATGGCCGACGCCCAGCCGCTGGACGCCCTGCGATCGGCGCCGCCCGCCCGCAAGCAGAAGCTGGCGGCGACGGCGACAGTCGCGGCGCCCGCGCCCGCGCCGGCGACAGTGGCGGCGAAGGCGAAGGCCGTACCCAAGGGCACCCTGTTCGGCGGCACCCGCCTCGTCGGCACGTTCTTCGGATCCAGCACCACGACGGGTACGAACTGGTCGTGCACCGGCAGCGTGCTCGACACCGCGGCCAGGAACGTGGTCCTCACCGCGGCGCACTGCGCGCTGGGATACGGCAACACCTACGTGTTCGTACCGCAGTTCAAGAAGGGCGCGGGACCCGCCCAGCAGCCGTACGGCATCTTCCCCATCCAGCGCGTCCTCATCGACCCCCGCTACCAGCCCGACAAGCCCGGTCGTACGACCAAGAAGGCGGTGTCCGACCTGGACACGGCGTTCGCGCGCGTCTCGGCGAACCAGCGCGGTCAAAAGCTCCAGGACGCCGTGGGTGGCGGCCTGACCTTCACCCGGCCGACCGGCTACACCAACAAGAACATCACCGTCGTGGGCTACCCGGGCAAGAGCCACAACCCCGCCGGCAAGGCCGTCAAGTGCACCGTGCCGACGAGTCAACTCCCCGGATTCCGCCAGATGTCGATGACCTGCGGCGGCTACTACGGCGGTGTGTCCGGCAGTCCGTGGATCACCGACTACAAGGACGGCGCCGGCACCGGCCACGTCATCGGCAACCTGGGCGGCTACAACGGCGGCGGCAACGACGCCGACGTCGACTACATCAGCTACGCCCCCGCGTTCGGAGCCGACGCGGCCAACCTGCTCGCCGTCGCCGTGGCCAACCGCCCGCTTCCCACCAACCTGCCGCCCTACCAGGGCGTCCAGGCGAAGCTGCCGGGAGGAGCGGGAACCTTGCAGCACGCGAACCTGCCGGCCTCCGGTGACTGCGCCTCCGGCAGGACCGGTGACGACCTGGTCGTCCGGTGGTCCGACGGCGGGACCACGCTGTACGCGGACACCACCGGCCGGCGCCTGGGCAGCGGGACCAGGCTGGTCCACCCCCGCACCTGAGCAACCTCGGGCGCGGGAGGACGTATCGAAAGGAGTGGCCGGCCACCACGGCCGAGCCACCGACCTCCAGGGGGACCTGTGCGAGCGACGACGACCCGCCTTGCCGCCGGCATGGCCGTACTGACGATCGGCCTGGCCGCCACGGCCTGCGGCCACACCACCACGGCGAAGCCCGCGACGCCGAAGCCCGCAGCCTCAAAGCCCGGGACGCCGAAGCCCGCGACCTCGAAGCCCGCGACCTCGAAGCCCGCGACCTCGAAGCCCGCGACCTCGAAGCCCACCGACTGCCGCACCCACTCCCTGGTATGGACCCTGGTCCTGCTCCCCGCGAAGAGCGGCAGCGGCCCGCACACCGCACGCCTGACGGCTGCCAACAAGGGCCCGGGCCCGTGCGTGTTCGCCGGCTACCCGGACGTCCAGATCCACAACGGCAAGGCGGACAGCCTGGAGGCCACCGGCCCCGGCCACCCCCGGCCCCTCACCCTGGACAAGGGAGCGAAGGCGACGGTCGACCTCCGGTACACCCCGAGCGGCACACACGGCGCGGCCGACTACTGCGTGACCGAACCCACCGCCCTGGTCGCCGCCCCCCACGCCCCTGACACCGACCGCACGGACGTCCCGGTCACGACCCCCACCCACCACCGAACCCACCTCACCGCCTGCGGCGACACCATCACGATGTCCACGCCGCGCACGGCTTGAGGCACCTCAACCAACGTCGGCGCGGGAGGCGCGCGGGTATCCGGAGCCCGCCACAGGTGAAGGCCCGTCAAACCGTGTGTCCGGCATAATGGCGACGCGGCGCGAGCGGACCGCGCCGATCCGCCGACGGGGACGGTAGGGGTGCGGGAACTGATCGAAGGCCGATACGCGCTGGACGAGTTGCTCGGCCGGGGTGGATTCGGCGAGGTGTGGCGGGCCTGGGACGACCGCGTGGGCCGCTGGGTGGCCGTGAAGGTCGGATACCCGGAGACCGTCCAGGACGCGCGGCGCTTCGAACGGGAGGCGAACCTCGCGGGGAACCTCGGGCATCCGAACATCGCCACCGTCCACGACTTCGGTCGCGGCACCCGTGCCGGACGCGACATGGTCTTCCTCGTCATGGAACTGCTGCAGGGCGACAGCCTGGCCGCCGTCGTCGCGCGCGGCCTGCCACCCCTGTCCGACGTACTGGACTGGTCCGCGCAGATCGCCGCGGCCCTCGGAGCCGCGCACGACGCGGGCGTGGTGCACCGGGACATCAAACCGGCCAACGTGATGATCACCGAGACCCGCGTGGTGAAGGTGCTGGACTTCGGTATCGCCAAGAGCCAGGGCACGCCGATGACGGAGCTGACGGCCACCGGCATGATCATCGGTTCCTTCCCGTACATGGCGCCGGAGCGCTGGACCGGAGGCGCGGACGGCGCGCCCGTCGACGGGCGCGCCGACCTGTACGCCCTGGGCTGTGTGATCACCGAACTGCTCACCGGGAGGCCGCCGTTCAACGGTGGCGAGGTGTACGAGCTGCTCGCCCAGCATCTCCAGGTCGCCCCGGCCCCACCGTCCGGGCTCCGCGCCGGACTGCCCGCAGCGCTCGACCGCCTCGTCCTCGACCTGCTCGCCAAGGACCCCCGGCAGCGGCCCGCGCACGCGGCCGAGGTCGCACGGCGGCTCGTGGAGATCGCCAGGGGCACGGGCGAGGACCAGGACCGACGGCCCGCCGGGCCGGCCCCGCACGTCGCGAACAGCCACCTGCCTGAGCCGGGGAACCGCACCCCGACCGAGCGGGACGCCGGCGCGGCCGGGTACCGCATGGCACCCACCGCCCCGCTCACCCACGTCGTCGAGGCCGAGGACCCCGTCCGCCTCATGCTGCGCCGCCGCCTCACCGAACTGCTGGAGGACCGCCCCGCCGATCTGGCGGAGCGGCTGGGCGCCCTCATCGGCTCCCTCACCGAGGAACTCGGCGCCGACGACGCGCTGACCATGCGGGCCGTCTACCACAGGGCCCTGGCCGTGCGTCACCTGTCCCGAGCGGAGCTGGAGCGCGTCCTGCCGCGCATGATGCGGGTCCTCGGCGTGGAGCATCCCGACACCATCACCGCGCGAGCCGTGTACGTGGGGGAGGCGGCCGCCGGTCCGGGCGACGGCCGCCGGCACGAGGAGGAACTGCGCGAGATCATCGAACAGGCCACGCGGGTCCTGGGGCCCCTCGCCACGGTCACCCTGACCGCCCGCTACCACCTGGCCGCAGCGCTGTACCGCGGCTCCGGCGCCCGGGACGAACCGCGGGACCAGCGCACCCCCGAGCAGGCGGCTCGGCAGGCCGCCCTGCTCGCCCCGCTCCTGCCGGACCTGGAACAGGGCCTGCCGCCCGACAGCCCCGTGCTCGCCGACGTACGCGGCAGGCTGATCCACGACTCCTGGCTGACCGGTGAGTTCACCACCGCCGCCCGGATCTACCGGCAGCTCTACCCCGACCTGCAGGGTCTGGCCTACGAGGGGGACGCCGAGCTGGCCTACCGGGTGGCCCGGAGCATCGGCGAGGCCGGCGACCCCGAGCTGGCCATGACCATGATCAAGCCGCTGTGGGACAGACTCCATCTGACCTTCGGGAGCGCCGCCACGCTGACGCGCCAGGTGACGGAAGCCCGGTCCCGCTTCCGCCAGTCACTGCGCGAGCAGCGGCGCACCCAGGGCACCCGCCCCTGGCCCTTCGGCCCCCGCTGACGCACACGGCGCCGACCTCACCCAGGCTGCGAGTGAGCGACGGACCGCAGCGATAGGTCCGTACATACGCAAGGACGCGTGAGCCACGGGCAGGCCGAGGGCACACTCTCAGCCGGGTCTCCTCGGCCGGTCGTTGCCCGTTGCACCTGCCGGGTCGTGCCCTCTTTCACCAGTGCACGACTGCCCCACGTGTCCCGTCTGGTTCGCGTCCTACGCACAGGCCGCCGAGGTGCCGACCCTCGGTCTATGGGGGTTTCGGAGAAGACACCACGTCGGCTGGGCGGCGGAAAGTCCCGCTGCCCGTGCTGCGGTTTACCGCAGGATCGCGTGGCGACGCTTGAGTACGACTGGGTGCTGCTGGAGCCGGACATGGCTCCGCCGGCCCACATGGTGCCGGCGGAGCACCGGTGGATCGAGCTCTCCGACGGGCGGGTGACCGTCTACGGTGTCTGTCCGCCGGATCAGTTCCAGCGATGCCGTATCGAGCACCGCCTGGCCTGTCCGGCCCAGTCACTGCCGGACCTCTGGCCGTGGCTGACGGCTCTGCGAGGCGAGAACGCGCGGCAGGTGGAACGGGACGAGCCGGAGCCGCCTCCACCCCCTGAGCAATGGCCGGACGCCGGCTGACAGGCACTCGGAAGAGCCAGCGTCGATCAGTGTGAGCGCCTCAAGATCCTGACCGCGAACGGTCCACCGACCCCGTCCTGGGCATCCTCGGCGCAGCACACGCCCACACAAACGCGAAGACCCCGGCCCCAGCGCTTCCGCTGGTGACGGGGTCCATGGGCACCTCATGCTGGGTGCCCCCGGCAGGATTCGAACCTGCGCACACGGCTCCGGAGGCCGTTGCTCTATCCCCTGAGCTACGGGGGCGTGTCGGGCGCTTGTTGCGGCGACGGGTAGAACCCTACCAGCTCTTTCGGGGTCGACATGAACAGGTTTCTCTGCGAGGGGGAAGTGCCCAAACGCCGGACGCGGTGGGCCGGGCGGACCTACTCTCGAGTTGTGTCAGGCGCGTCGGGTCGGGTGCTTGTTGTGGACGACAGCAAGGTCATCCGGCAGCTGATCAGGGTCAACCTTGAGCTGGAGGGGCTCGAGGTCGTGACCGCGGCCGACGGTGCCGAGTGCCTGGACGTCGTGCACCAGGTGCGGCCCGACGTGGTCACCCTCGACGTCGTCATGCCGCGTCTCGACGGGCTGCGCACCGCCGCGCTGCTGCGCGCCGACCCCCGTACCCGGAGCCTTCCCCTCGCCATCGTCAGCGCCTGTTCGCGCGGGGAGGTGGAGAGCGGGCTCGACGTGGGTGTCGACGCGTTTCTCGCCAAGCCGTTCGATCCGGCGGAACTCGTGCGCCTTGTCCGGGAGTTGATCGGCGGGCAGGGTCTGCTGGGCCCCGGGGCGGCGGGCGACGGGGCGGGGCGTGCCGGGTGTGCGGGGTCCACTGATCGCGCCGGTGATCGCGCTGGGCGCCCCGGGGGCTGAGCGGGTCGGATCGCGCCCATCCCCGGAGTGTCGTGCCCATGCCCCGTAGTCGCGGACCCATCGATCCGCCGTCCATATGCCTCACATCCCGCGGCGGCGGCCCCGCCGGTCCGCCGTCCGTATCGCGCACACCCCGGACCCGCGGCACCACCGCTCCGCCACCCGCATCCCGGAGTCGCGGCCTCACTGGCCCGCCGTCCATATTCCGCGGCAGCGGTCCCAGCGGTCCGCGTCCACATCCCGCACGTCCCGGACCCGCGGCCCGACCGGCCCGCCGTCCACAACCCGCAGCATCAGCCCCACCAGTCCGCGTCCACATCCCGGACCCGCGACCCCACCGGTTCGCCTGAGCGCCCTTCTCCTCCCTACCCTGGTCCCGTGACCCCCGTCGAGCTCTCCCGCACCGTGCTGTACGCCGTGCGGTGTGCCGTCGACGACGGGGAGCTGAGCGTGTCCGTGCCCGCACGTGCCGTGGTCGCGCCGCCCGGTCCCGGGGGCCGGGGGGACTACGCCACGAACATCGCCCTCCAGTTGGCGCGCCCCGCCGGCAGGCCGCCCCTGGACGTCGCCGAGATCCTGCGTCCCCGTATCCGGGACGTCGACGGGGTCTGCGACGTCGAGATCACCGGGCCCGGGTTCCTCAACATCCATCTCGAGCCCGCCACGGCCACCGCGGCCCTGGTGGCGGAGATCCTCGACGGTCCCGAGGCGTACGGGTGCGTCGCCCGCCCGGCCCGCGGTGCCGTCGCGCTGCGCATCCCCTTCGACGTCCGGGCCGAGGTCGTCGCCGACGCCCTCGTGCGGATCATCGCCACCCAGGGGGGCCGCGCCGAGGTCGAGCATGTGCGTCCGGGCGAGTCGGCCGGCCTGCGGCCGGTGCCGGCTCCCGAGGACCCGGCTCCGCTCGGCGCCGACGCCGCCCGCTGGGCTCTGCTGCATCCCGCCCCGCACGACCGGCCCCGGATCACCGCCGACCATCTGGTGCAGGGCGAGAGCAATCCGCTCTTCCGGGTGCGGTACGCCCATGCCCGCTCCCGCGCGCTCGGGCGCAACGCCGTCCGGCTCGGGTTCGGGCCCGTTCCCGGGGACTGCGAGGTGCCCGAGAGCGCCGCCCTGGTGCGCGCGCTCGCCGAGTACCCGCACGCCCTCGCCCAGGCGGCCGACCATCGAGCACCGGACCGGCTCGCCCGGCAGCTCGTCCGTGTCGCCGACGCCCTGCTGGCCTTCCAGCACACCGTGCTCCCGCTCGGCGACGAGAAACCCTCGGCCGCCCACCGCGCCCGGCTCGCGCTCGCCGAAGCCGCCGGGACGGTGCTGGCCGGCGGCCTGTCCCTGCTCGGCATCAGCGCACCCGACTACCTCTGAGACCTCCGGAGAAAGCCACCGCCATGAGCCGTTCCGCACACCCCGCCGGGCCCCGCCACGCCGATGTCCTGCCCGAGGGCCACTACTCCGCCCCGCCCGCCGATCTGAACGCCCTCGACCCCAAGGTGTGGGCCCAGACCGTCGACCGGGACGACCAGGGTGTGGTGACCGTCGGCGGCGTGGACGTGAACACGCTCGCCGAGCAGGTCGGCACCCCCGCCTACGTCATGGACGAGGCCGACTTCCGTGCCCGCGCACGGGCTTGGCGCACCGCGTTCGGGACCGGCGCCGACGTCTTCTACGCGGGCAAGGCGTTCCTGTCCCGTGCCGTCGTGCGCTGGCTGCACGAGGAGGGGCTCAACCTGGACGTGTGCTCCGGGGGCGAGCTCGCCACCGCCCTGTCGGCGGGCATGCCCGCGGACCGTATCGCCTTCCACGGCAACAACAAGTCCACCGACGAGATCCGCCGGGCGATCGAGAGCGGCGTGGGACGGATCGTGCTCGACTCCTTCCAGGAGATCGTGCGCGTGGCCCACATCGCCCAGTCGCTCGGCACGCGCCAGCGGGTGCTGATCCGGGTCACGGTCGGCGTCGAGGCGCACACCCACGAGTTCATCGCCACCGCCCACGAGGACCAGAAGTTCGGGGTCCCGCTCGCCGGCGGCCAGGCCGCCGAGGCCGTGCGCCGCGCCCTCAAGCTCGACGGGCTCGAGGTCGTCGGCATCCACAGCCACATCGGCTCCCAGATCTTCGACATGTCGGGCTTCGAGGTCGCCGCCCACCGCGTGGTGCGGCTGCTGCGGGACATCCGTGACGAGCACGGTGTCGAGCTGCCCGAGATCGACCTCGGGGGCGGGCTCGGGATCGCGTACACGAGCGACGACGACCCGCGCGAGCCGCACGAGATCGCCAAGGCGCTCACCGAGATCGTCTCCCGCGAGTGCGAGGCCGCGCGCCTGAGCACGCCCCGCATCTCCGTCGAGCCGGGGCGCGCCATCGTCGGGCCGACCGCCTTCACGCTCTACGAGGTCGGCACGGTCAAGCCGCTCGACGGGCTGCGGACGTACGTCTCCGTGGACGGCGGGATGTCCGACAACATCCGCACCGCGCTGTACGACGCCGAGTACAGCGTCGCCCTGGTCTCGCGCACCTCCGACGCCGGGCCGATGCCGGCGCGTGTCGTCGGCAAGCACTGCGAGAGCGGTGACATCGTCGTACGCGACGCCTTCCTGCCCGCCGACCTGGCGCCCGGTGACCTCATCGCGGTGCCCGCGACCGGCGCCTACTGCCGGTCGATGGCCAGCAACTACAACCACGTCCCGCGTCCGCCGGTGGTGGCGGTCGGGGAGGGCGAGGCCCGGTTGATCGTCCGTCGGGAGACCGAGGAGGACCTTCTCCGGCTCGACGTCGGGTGACGCCGGTCCCCGGCGCCGGACGACACGTTCGGACAACCGGTCCGGACAACCGGTTCAGACAGCCGGTCGGACGACCGGCACGAGGGCCCGGCGGAAGATCTTCCGTCGTCGGGCGCTCAGAAATGAAATAGACATCTCAGGATCCGGACGATGACCGGAAAGTCCCGTCCGGTGAGTGAGACTGTTCTCACCGTAGACCGTATGAGGAGACGAGGTCGGATGATGCGTACGCGTCCGCTGAGGGTGGCGCTGCTGGGCTGTGGGGTTGTCGGCTCAGAGGTGGCGCGCATCATGACGACGCACGCCGACGACCTCACGGCGCGGATCGGGGCGCCCGTGGAGCTCGCGGGCGTGGCGGTGCGCCGCCCCGACAAGGCGCGCGAGAGCGTTCCCGCCTCGCTCGTCACCACCGACGCCACCGCGCTGGTCAAACGCGGGGACATCGACGTCGTGGTGGAGGTGATCGGCGGCATCGAGCCGGCCCGGACCCTCATCACCACCGCCTTCGAGCACGGCGCGTCCGTCGTCTCCGCCAACAAGGCGCTGCTCGCCCAGGACGGGGCCGCGCTGCACGCCGTGGCCGAGGAGCACGGCCGGGACCTCTACTACGAGGCCGCCGTCGCCGGCGCCATCCCGCTGATCCGCCCGCTGCGCGAGTCGCTGGCCGGTGACAAGGTCAACCGCGTCCTCGGCATCGTCAACGGCACGACGAACTTCATCCTCGACAAGATGGACTCCACCGGCGCCGGGTACCAGGAGGCCCTGGACGAGGCCACCGCCCTCGGTTACGCGGAGGCCGACCCGACCGCCGACGTGGAGGGGTTCGACGCGGCGGCGAAGGCCGCCATCCTCGCCGGGATCGCCTTCCACACGCGGGTGCGGCTCGACGACGTCTACCGCGAGGGCATGACCGAGGTCACGGCCGCGGATTTCGCCTCGGCCAAGGAGATGGGCTGCACCATCAAGCTGCTCGCCATCTGCGAGCGCGCGGCCGACGGGGGCTCGGTCACCGCGCGCGTGCATCCGGCCATGATTCCGCTGTCCCACCCGCTGGCCTCCGTGCGCGGCGCGTACAACGCGGTCTTCGTGGAGTCCGAGGCCGCCGGGCAGCTCATGTTCTACGGCCCGGGCGCGGGCGGCACGCCGACCGCCTCCGCCGTGCTCGGTGACCTGGTCGCGGTGTGCCGCAACCGGCTCAGCGGGACCACCGGGCCCGGCGAGTCGGCGTACGCCGCGCTGCCGGTGTCCCCGATGGGCGATGTCGTCACGCGCTACCACATCAGCCTCGACGTCGCCGACAAGCCGGGCGTTCTCGCGCAGGTCGCGAACGTCTTCGCCGAGCACGACGTCTCGATCGGCACGGTTCGCCAGCGCGGCAAGGACGGCGAGGCCTCCCTCGTCGTCGTCACCCACCAGGCGTCCGACGCGTCCCTCAGCGGGACCGTGGAGGCGCTGCGCAAGCTCGACACCGTGCGGGGTGTCGCCAGCATCATGCGGGTTGAAGGAGAGTAAGCAGCAATGACCCACCAGTGGCGCGGAATCATCGAGGAGTACCGGGACAGGCTGCCGGTGTCCGACAGCACGCCGGTTGTCACGCTCCGTGAGGGCGGTACGCCGCTCGTGCCCGCGCGGGTGCTCTCCGAGCGCACCGGTTGTGAGGTGCACCTCAAGGTCGAGGGCGCCAATCCCACCGGGTCCTTCAAGGACCGCGGCATGACCATGGCCATCACCAAGGCCAAGGAGGACGGCGCGAAGGCGGTCATCTGCGCCTCCACCGGCAACACCTCCGCGAGCGCCGCCGCCTACGCCGTGCGCGCCGGCATGGTCTCCGCCGTGCTGGTGCCGCAGGGCAAGATCGCGCTCGGCAAGATGGGCCAGGCCCTCGTGCACGGCGCGAAGATCCTCCAGGTCGACGGCAACTTCGACGACTGCCTCACCCTGGCCCGCGAACTGTCCGACAACTACCCGGTGGCGCTGGTCAATTCGGTCAACCCGGTGCGTATCGAGGGGCAGAAGACGGCCGCCTTCGAGATCGTGGACATGCTCGGCGACGCGCCCGACATCCATGTCCTTCCGGTCGGCAACGCGGGCAACATCACGGCCTACTGGAAGGGCTACCGGGAGTACGCCGCCGACGGTGTCGCCGCGCGGACCCCGCGCATGTGGGGCTTCCAGGCCTCGGGCTCGGCGCCGATCGTGCGCGGCGAGGTCGTCAAGGACCCGTCCACCATCGCCACCGCCATCCGCATCGGGAACCCGGCCTCCTGGAGCCACGCGCTCGCGGCGCGGGACGAGTCGGGCGGCCTCATCGATGAGGTGACGGACCGTGAGATCCTGCGCGCCTACCGGCTGTTGGCCGCGCAGGAGGGCGTGTTCGTGGAGCCGGCGTCCGCCGCGTCCGTGGCCGGTCTGCTGAAGGCGGCCGAGCGGGGCGAGGTCGACCCCGGCCAGACCATCGTCTGCACGGTCACCGGCAACGGCCTCAAGGACCCGGACTGGGCCGTCGCGGGTGCTCCGCAGCCGGTCACGGTCCCGGTCGACGCGCCGACCGCGGCCGAGCGGCTCGGGCTGGCGTAGGGCGCTCCGGCCGAACGGGTCCGGCCGGCCGCGGCCGGACCCCCGCCCGGGGCCCCGCGCGACCCGCCCACCGCCCGGGGCGACCTCGAAGGTGCCTGGCGGAAGGGGGCACAGGGGGCTTACGACACGCATCGTGCGCCTCCTGTGCGCCCTATGTCGCCAGGGAACCTTCCTTCGATAGGCTGTACCGAACCCGCCCGCCGCATATGCCGCGGCAGCGTGTGCCGTGTACCGCGCCGCCCCGGCGGCCCGGCCCCGGCCCGGGTGTTCCCTGGACAGCCCGGTCAGTACGAGAACCTCGCAGCCCGTCCCCCGCAGTCCCGTCACTTTGCACGTATCGAATGCCCTCCGGCCTCCGGCGGCCGTCAGCCTCCGGCTCGAACGGCCCGGACACCACCCGGATGTCATTCGACCAGCACGCAGCTCAAGGAGAGTCTTCGAGCGATGGCCGGTCCAGCGTTCCGCGCCGCCGCCGTCCGGGTGCGCGTCCCCGCCACCAGCGCCAACCTCGGCCCGGGCTTCGACGCCCTCGGCCTCGCGCTGGGGCTCTACGACGACGTCGTGGTCAGGGTGGCCGACTCCGGTCTGCACATCGACATCGCGGGGGAGGGCGACACGACACTCCCGCGCGACGAGAGCCACCTTCTCGTACGGTCCCTGCGCGCCGCCTTCGACGTGCTGGGCGGCCAGCCGCGCGGCCTGGAGATCGTGTGCGCCAACCGCATCCCGCACGGACGCGGCCTCGGCTCCTCCTCCGCCGCCATCTGCGCCGGAATCGTCGCCGCCCGCGCCGTGACCATAGGCGGCGAGAGCCGGATGGACGACGCGGCGCTGCTGGAACTCGCCACCGAGATCGAGGGCCATCCGGACAACGTCGCGGCCTGCCTCCTCGGCGGTTTCACCCTCTCCTGGATGGAGCGGGGCGCCGCCCGTGCGCTCCGTGTGGACCCCGCCGATTCCATCGTTCCGGTGGTTTTCGTGCCCGGGAAGCCGGTCCTGACCGAGACGGCGCGTGGACTGCTCCCGCGCGCCGTGCCGCACGTCGACGCCGCCGTCAACGCCGGGCGCGCCGCCCTGCTGGTGCAGGCGCTGACCCGGCACCCGGAACTGCTGCTGCCGGCCACCGAGGACCGCCTCCACCAGGAGTACCGCGCCCCGGCGATGCCGGAGAGCGCCGCGCTGGTGGAGCGTCTGCGCGGGGACGGGATCCCCGCCGTGATCTCCGGCGCGGGGCCCACGGTCCTGGCGCTGGCCGACCACCACAGCGCCGACAAGGTGGCCGATCTGGCGGGTGAGGGCTGGGCGGCCAACCGGCTCGACCTCGACGCCCAGGGAGCGTGCGTGCTGCCGCTCGCGCCCTGACACACGGTTGCCGGATTTCGAGAGGGGGAATGTTTGTTGGATCCGGTAGTGTTAATCTCAAGTCTGCACCCGGCCCCGCCATGGCGAGGTGCTTCACGTCCCCGTCCGGGACAACCAATTCTTCCGGGAGCCTCCCAAGCCGCATTGTGTTTCGTATCTCGTACCTGAGCAGTACGTCGTACGCGGACACTGTGCGGGTTGCAGAGCACGCTCCGGAATCGGCGTGACCGAGCCGCCTGACACATCACCACGTGCCACGGCTCCGGGAATCGTCAGTCACCAGATATCTCTTCCGCCGCTTTGGCGGACCACCGCCCCGGCTCGGTCCACACGCAACGGGACCGTAAGCCGGACAGCACAACCGGTCGCCGAGCCAGACAGGCCGACGTCCGCTCCAGGGAAGGACCCTTCGTGAGCGACACCACCGATCTGATGGGCGCACGTGTCGAGGAGACCGCTGCCGCGCCCGCCACGGACGCCGGCGCGCCTGCCACCGGTGCCGGCTCCCGGCGGCGCCGTGGTACCGGCCTTGAGGGCATGGTGCTGGCAGAGCTGCAGCAGGTCGCCTCGGGCCTCGGCATCAGGGGCACGGCGCGGATGCGCAAGAGCCAGCTGATCGAGGTCATCAAGGAGGCGCAGGCCGGCTCCTCGGGCGGCGCCGCACCGGCCAAGGACGAGGCCGGCGAGGCCAAGCCCAAGCGCCGTGCCACCTCCCGGGCCCGCACCGGTGACGATGCCGCGGCCGCGACCAAGGCCGACAAGGCGGTCGAACAGCCCGCGTCCCAGCAGCAGATCGAGATCCCCGGCCAGGGTGCCGGGGACGACAGCCCGACCGAGCGCCGTCGCCGCCGTGCCACCGCGGAGGCCGGCAGCCCCGAGGCCACCGCCGAGAGCAAGGGCGAGTCGAAGAGCGAGGCGAAGGCCGCGACGCAGGGCCAGGACCAGGCGCAGGGTGACGCCGAGGGCGGCGAGGGCCGCCGTCGCGACCGCCGCGACCGTGGCCGCGACCGCGACCGCCGGGGCGGCAAGGGCGACGAGCAGCAGGGCCAGGGCGGACAGCAGCGCCAGCAGCAGGGCCAGGGCCAGAGCCAGGGCGGCGGACGCCAGGACCGGCAGGACCGCCAGGACGACGACGACTTCGAGGGTGGCCGCCGGGGCCGTCGCGGGCGCTACCGCGACCGCCGGGGCCGTCGCGGCCGCGACGAGATCGCCCCCGAGCCGCAGGTCGCCGAGGACGACGTCCTGATCCCGGTCGCGGGCATCCTGGACATCCTCGACAACTACGCGTTCATCCGCACCTCGGGCTACCTGCCCGGCCCCAACGACGTGTACGTCTCCCTCGCCCAGGTCCGCAAGAACGGCCTGCGCAAGGGCGACCACGTCACCGGTGCGGTCCGCCAGCCGAAGGAGGGCGAGCGCCGCGAGAAGTTCAACGCCCTCGTCCGGCTGGACTCCGTCAACGGCATGGCGCCCGAACACGGCCGCGGCCGCCCGGAGTTCAACAAGCTGACGCCGCTCTACCCGCAGGACCGGCTCCGGCTGGAGACCGACCCGGGCGTGCTGACGACCCGCATCATCGACCTCGTGTCGCCGATCGGCAAGGGCCAGCGCGGTCTGATCGTGGCCCCGCCGAAGACCGGCAAGACCATGATCATGCAGGCCATCGCCAACGCGATCACGCACAACAACCCCGAGTGCCACCTGATGGTCGTCCTTGTCGACGAGCGTCCGGAAGAGGTCACCGACATGCAGCGGTCGGTCAAGGGCGAGGTCATCTCCTCGACCTTCGACCGCCCGGCCGAGGACCACACCACGGTCGCCGAGCTCGCCATCGAGCGGGCCAAGCGACTGGTGGAGCTGGGCCACGACGTCGTCGTGCTGCTGGACTCCATCACGCGTCTGGGCCGTGCCTACAACCTCGCCGCGCCCGCCTCCGGCCGCATCCTGTCCGGTGGTGTCGACTCGACGGCGCTGTACCCGCCGAAGCGCTTCTTCGGTGCGGCGCGCAACATCGAGGACGGCGGTTCGCTGACCATCCTCGCCACCGCGCTGGTGGACACCGGGTCCCGCATGGACGAGGTGATCTTCGAGGAGTTCAAGGGCACCGGCAACATGGAGCTCAAGCTCGACCGCAAGCTCGCCGACAAGCGGATCTTCCCCGCGGTGGACGTCGACGCGTCCGGCACGCGCAAGGAGGAGATCCTGCTCGGCAACGAGGAGCTCGCCGTCGTGTGGAAGCTGCGCCGGGTGCTGCACGCGCTGGACCAGCAGCAGGCCATCGAGCTGCTGCTCGACAAGATGAAGCAGACGAAGTCGAACGTCGAGTTCCTGATGCAGATCCAGAAGACGACGCCGACGCCGGGCAACGGGGACTGAGGTTCCCTCTCACCGCGAAAGGGCCGCTCCCGTAGGGGGCGGCCCTTTCGGCGTCCGCGGCGGCCCCGCGCCCCGGGGCGAGACCTTGGCCACAGGGGGTGGGCTTCATGGGGGCTCGGGGTGGGGGGAAAGTGCAGGTGGGTTCGGGGAGTGACCGTTTGTGGCGGTTTGGTTGCGCACCGCGGGGTTTGCATTGTGCAACCCTGGCTCCGGTTTCACCGTCTGAACGGACGGAGTGACCATGGACGCGGGGGGTACCCGCAGCGATGGACGAGAACTGAGGAGCACATGCCTGCCGACAGCACACCGGACGCCGGCATAGCCGACGAGGCCACGACGGGCGGCTCGGGCCGCCGAGCCAAGGGCTGCCGCCGCAAGCCCCCGAGCAAGGGGCGCAGAGCCGTCCGTGTCGCGGCCTGGACCGCCGCGGGCGTCGTCGTGCTCGGCGGCACCGGTGTCGGCTACCTGTACTTCAAGCTCAACGGCAACATCCACAGCGTCGACATCGACCAGGCGCTCGGCGCCCACCGGCCCACGAAGGCCGACAACGGATCCGAGAACATCCTGGTCCTCGGCTCGGACAGCCGCAGCGGCGGCAACAAGAAGCTGGGCGGAGGCACCGACGACGGCAGCGCCCGCTCCGACACGGCGATGGTCGTGCACCTCTACAAGGGCCACAAGCGGGCCAGTGTGGTCTCCATCCCGCGCGACACCCTCATCGACCGTCCCGAGTGCACGGATGCAAAGGGCGCGCAGCACCCGGCCCAGAGCCAGGTGATGTTCAACTCCGCCTACTCCACGGGCGGCGCCGCCTGTGCCGTGAAGACCGTCGAGTCGATGACCGGCGTCCGCATGGACCACTACCTCGAAGTCGACTTCAGCGGGTTCAAGCAGCTCATCGACGACCTCGGCGGGGTCCGGGTGACCACCACCAAGGACATCGACGACCCGAACAGCCATCTGAACCTGAAGTCCGGCGCGCACACGCTCGACGGCACCCAGGCGCTCGGCCTGGTCCGCACCCGGCACGGGGTGGGCGACGGCTCCGACCTCGGCCGGATCCAGCTCCAGCAGGCCTTCATCAAGGCCCTGGTCCACCAGGTCGAGCAGGTCGGCGTGCTGAGCAGCCCCACCAAGCTGTACGACCTCGCCGACACCGCCACCAAGTCCGTCACCACCGACTCCGACCTGGCCTCCGTCAAGGACCTGGCGTCGTTCGCGGGCGGCCTCAAGGGCATCAAGCCGTCCCACATGAACATGGTGACCATGCCGGTCGAGTACGACCCGTCCGACCCCAACCGCGTCATCGTCCAGCAGGAGAAGTCCCGGCTCGTCTGGAACGCCCTCAAGGACGACAGGCCGATCCCGGCGAGTGCCGTCAAGGGCGCCGCGACGGGCGAGGCCAAGGGCGTGGTGGAGACGTCCTGACCGGGCCGGCGGGGGCCCGGCGACGGCGTCGGGAATAGTTCACCCGTGCCCCCCGTTTTGGGGGATACGGCCAGTCCTGGCAGACTGGTACGTCGGCTCCGGTTCACGCGCCCGCATCCCGCGGCTGCGACCCGGCGCCCTCCCGAAATCTAGGAGACACCTTGAAGCGCGACATCCACCCCGAGTACGTCGAGACGCAGGTCAGCTGCACCTGTGGCGCGTCGTTCACCACCCGTAGCACCATCGACTCCGGCACCATCCGTGCCGAGGTCTGCTCCGAGTGCCACCCGTTCTACACGGGCAAGCAGAAGATCCTCGACACCGGTGGCCGTGTGGCCCGCTTCGAGGCCCGCTTCGGCAAGGCTGCCGCTGCCAAGAAGTAGCGAGCCCACAGCGCCGGTCCCCGGTGCTCCCCCTTCACGCACCGAAGCGGGGACACCGGGACCGGCGCTTTGCGGTGCAGCCACTTTTCGTCGTACATACGTCCTCATGCCCCGGCCGGGCGGGGGACATCCCATGGGAGCCGGAGATGTTCGAGGCGGTCGAGGAACTGATCGGTGAGCACGCCGATCTGGAGAAGAAGCTCGCGGACCCGTCGGTCCACGCCGACCAGGCCAACGCGCGCAAGCTGAACAAGCGCTACGCCGAGCTCAGCCCGATCGTCGCGACCTACCGCTCCTGGAAGCAGGCCGGCGACGACATCGAGACCGCCCGCGAACTGGCCGCCGACGACCCGGACTTCGCCGCCGAGGTCAAGGACCTGGAGAAGGAGCGCGAGGCGCTCACCGAGAAGCTGCGCCTCCTGCTGGTCCCGCGCGACCCCAGCGACGACAAGGACGTCATCCTGGAGGTCAAGGCGGGCGCGGGCGGCGACGAGTCGGCCCTGTTCGCCGGCGACCTGCTGCGCATGTACCTGCGCTACGCCGAGCGGGTCGGCTGGAAGACCGAGATCATCGACTCCACCGAGTCCGAGCTCGGCGGCTACAAGGACGTCCAGGTCGCCGTGAAGACCCGCGGCACGACCGAGCCCGGCCAGGGCGTGTGGGCGCGCCTGAAGTACGAGGGCGGCGTGCACCGGGTGCAGCGCGTGCCCGCGACGGAGTCCCAGGGCCGTATCCACACCTCCGCTGCCGGCGTGCTCGTCACGCCCGAGGCGGAGGAGGTCGACGTCGAGATCAACCCGAACGACCTGCGCATCGACGTCTACCGCTCCTCGGGCCCCGGCGGCCAGTCCGTCAACACGACCGACTCCGCGGTGCGCATCACGCACGTCCCGACCGGTGTCGTCGCCTCCTGCCAGAACGAGAAGAGCCAGCTGCAGAACAAGCAGCAGGCGATGCGTATCCTGCGCTCCAGGCTGCTGGCCGCGGCGCAGGAGGAGGCGGAGAAGGAGGCCGCCGACGCCCGGCGCAGCCAGGTCCGCACGGTGGACCGCTCCGAGAAGATCCGGACCTACAACTTCCCGGAGAACCGCATCTCCGACCACCGCGTCGGCTTCAAGGCCTACAACCTGGACCAGGTCCTCGACGGCGACCTCGACGCCGTGATCCAGGCCTGCGTCGACGCGGACTCGGCCGCCAAACTCGCGGCCGCGTAAGTCACGTGCCCGACGGGGCACGAACGGCACGAACCGCACAGACACAATCGGAGGACCAGCGTGCAGCAGAACATCGGGGGGCGCCCCCCGAGCTCCCGCAGCGTGCTGCTCGCGGAGGTGGCCCAGGCCACCCAGCGGCTGGCCGACGCCGGTGTGCCCTCGCCGCGCAACGACGCGGAGGAGCTCGCCGCGTTCGTGCACGGCGTCAAGCGGGGCCAGCTGCACACCGTGCGGGACGCCGACTTCGACGCCCGCTACTGGGAGGTCGTCGCCCGCCGCGAGGCACGCGAACCGCTCCAGCACATCACCGGACGCGCCTACTTCCGCTATCTGGAGCTGGAGGTGGGCCCCGGGGTGTTCGTACCGCGCCCGGAGACCGAGTCGGTCGTCGGCTGGGCGATAGACGCGGTGCGCGCGATGGACGTCGTGGAGCCGCTGATCGTCGACCTGTGCACGGGCTCGGGCGCCATCGCGCTCGCCCTGGCGCAGGAGGTGCCGCGCTCCCGCGTGCACGCCGTGGAGCTGTCCGAGGACGCCCTGCGCTGGACCCGCCGGAACATGGACGGCTCCCGGGTCGACCTGCGCCAGGGAGACGCCCTCATGGCCTTCCCCGACCTGGACGGCCAGGTCGACCTGGTGATCTCCAATCCGCCGTACATCCCGCTGACCGAGTGGGAGTACGTCGCTCCCGAGGCCCGGGACCACGACCCGGAGCTGGCCCTGTTCTCCGGCGAGGACGGCCTGGAGCTCATCCGGGGCCTGGAGCGCACCGCGCACCGGCTGCTGCGCCCCGGCGGTGTCGTCGTGGTCGAGCACGCCGACACCCAGGGCGGCCAGGTGCCCTGGATCTTCACCGAGGAGCGGGGCTGGGCCGACGCGGCCGACCACCCCGACCTGAACAACCGCCCGCGCTTCGCCACCGCCCGCAAGGCGTTGCCGTGAGCAGCCCGAAGAGCCGCGTTCCGCAGCGGTACACCGAGCATCACCCCAGGCAGTGCACGCAGCAGTACAGGTACGAGGAGGCCAGCTGAAGATGGCACGGCGATACGACACCAACGACGCGACCGACCGTGTGACCGGTCTGCGCGAAGCCGCCTCCGCCGTCCGCCGTGGCGAACTCGTGGTGCTGCCGACCGACACCGTGTACGGCATCGGCGCCGACGCGTTCTCCTCGGAGGCCGTGGCCGACCTGCTCGCCGCCAAGGGCCGGGGCCGCAACATGCCCACGCCCGTCCTCATCGGCTCCCCGAACACCCTGCACGGCCTGGTCACGGACTTCTCCGAGATGGCCTGGGAGCTGGTCGACGCGTTCTGGCCTGGCGCCCTCACCCTCGTCGCACGGCACCAGCCGTCCCTCCAGTGGGACCTCGGGGACACCCGGGGCACCGTCGCCGTGCGGATGCCGTTGCACCCGGTCGCCATCGAGCTGCTGAACGAGTTCGGCCCGATGGCCGTCTCCTCCGCGAACCTCACCGGGCACCCGGCGCCGGAGGACTGCGACGCCGCGCAGGAGATGCTCGGCGACTCCGTCTCCGTCTACCTCGACGGCGGCCCGACCCCCGGCAACGTGCCGTCCTCGATCGTGGACGTCACCGGCAAGGTGCCGGTCCTGCTGCGCCAGGGCGCCCTGTCCGCCGAGGAGCTGCGCAAGGTCGTGCCCGATCTTGAGGTGGCCAGTTGACAGCCCCTGACGCCTCCCGGCTCTCGCAGGGGGGACCCCCATGCGCGGCATAGGCAGCGGGGACCGGACGGGCTTCCCGGTGGTCTCCGGGACGCCGGCCCCGGGCGGTGACACCTTCCGCATCCTCCATGTCAGCACCGGCAACGTGTGCCGCTCGCCCATCACCGAGCGGCTGACCCGGCATGCCCTGGCGGACCGGCTCGGCGACCCGCTGTGGGGCGGGCTGATCGTGGAGAGCGCGGGCACCTGGGGGCACGAGGGCGCGCCCATGGAGGCGAACGCGGAGGCGGTCCTCGCCGACTTCGGCGCGGACGCGTCCGGCTTCACCGGACGGGAACTCCTGGACGAGCACGTCATCCGCGCCGACCTGGTGCTGACCGCGACCCGCGACCACCGCGCCCAGGTCGTCTCCATGGGCCACTCGGCGGGTCTGCGCACCTTCACCCTGAAGGAGTTCACCCGGCTGGTGCGCGCCATAGACCCCGCCACGCTGCCCCCGCTGGAGGACGGCGTGGTCGCCCGCGCCCGGGCCCTGGTGCGGGCCGCCGCGGCGCTGCGCGGCTGGCTGCTGGCGCCGACGGCCGAGGCCGACGAGGTGTTCGACCCCTACGGGGCGCCGCTGACGTTCTTCCGTTCGATCGGGGGCGAGATCCACCAGGCGCTCGATCCGGTGGTCACTGCGCTGACCGGCGTACCCGCCCGCACCTGAGTTCCGGGCGGCGCACGGGCGGCGGGCCTACATTGGACGTACGTTCCCCGACGCCCGGAGCCCACCATGGCGGTCACCCCTACCCTCGACGAGGCCGGCGTACTGAGCCGGCAGGACCCGGAGCTGGCCGAGATCCTGCTCGGTGAACTCGACCGGCAGTCCACGACCCTCCAGCTGATCGCCGCCGAGAACTTCACCTCGCCGGCCGTGCTCGCCGCCCTCGGCTCCCCGCTCGCCAACAAGTACGCGGAGGGCTATCCCGGCGCCCGCTACCACGGCGGGTGCGAGATCGTGGACGTCGCCGAGCGTCTCGCGGTGGACCGGGCCAAGGCGCTGTTCGGCGCCGAGCACGCGAATGTGCAGTCGCACTCGGGTTCGTCCGCGGTGCTCGCCGCGTACGCCGTGCTGCTCAGGCCGGGCGACACGGTGCTGGCCCTCGGCCTGCCGCACGGCGGCCATCTCACGCACGGTTCGCCCGCCAACTTCTCCGGCCGCTGGTTCGACTTCGTCGGCTACGGGGTGGAGGCGGACTGCGGGCTCATCGACCACGAGCAGGTGCGCGCCATGGCCCGCACGCACCGGCCCAAGGCCATCGTGTGCGGCTCCATCGCCTATCCGCGCCACATCGACTACGCCTTCTTCCGCGAGGTGGCCGACGAGGTGGGCGCCTATCTCATCGCGGACGCGGCGCATCCGATGGGGCTGGTGGCCGGGGGAGCGGCACCGAGTCCGGTGCCGTACGCGGACATCGTGTGCGCCACCACCCACAAGGTGCTGCGCGGTCCGCGCGGCGGCATGATCCTGTGCGGCGGTGAACTGGCGGAGCGGGTGGACCGGGCCGTCTTCCCGTTCACCCAGGGCGGCGCCCAGATGCACAGCATCGCCGCTAAGGCCGTCGCGTTCGGCGAGGCGGCGACGGACGGCTTCGCCCGCTACACGCGCCAGGTGGTGGCCAACGCCCGCCGGCTCGCCGCGGCCTTCGGGGCGGCGGGGATGACGGTCGTCACCGGTGGCACGGACACCCATCTGCTGGTCGTCGACCCGGCACCGCTGGGTGTGGACGGCCGTGTCGCCCGCGGTCTGCTCGCGGCGGCCGGCATGGTCCTGGACACCTGCGCGCTGCCGCACGGCGACGCCCGGGGCCTGCGCCTGGGGACGGCGGCGGTGACCACGCAGGGCATGGCGGAGATGGAGATGGAGTACATCGCCGCCCTGGTCACGGCCGTGCTGCGCGGGGAGACGGAGGCGAGGACGGCGCGTGCGGAGGTGCGGGAGCTCACCGGGAGATTTCCGCCGTATCCCCTGTACACGCAGGGAGGGTAGCGCCGGGCCCCACCGTGCGGGGAACCAAGATGGCTACCCGTACGTCTTCATCCGTATGCGGGCGAAGCTAGGGTATGGGGCTATGGATGCCCAGCGAGACCTGTGGGGAAGCCTGTGCGTGAATACCTGCTGACGCTCTGCGTCACGGCCGCGGTGACGTACCTGCTGACAGGGCCGGTACGCAAGTTCGCGATCGTGGCCGGAGCCATGCCGGAGATCCGGGCCCGTGACGTGCATCGGGAACCGACTCCCCGGCTCGGCGGTATCGCCATGTTCTTCGGCCTGTGCGCGGGACTGCTGGTCGCCGACCACCTCAAGAACCTCAACGAGGTCTTCGCGAACTCCAACGAGCCGCGGGCCCTGCTGTCGGGGGCCGCGCTGATCTGGCTGATCGGTGTCCTCGACGACAAGTTCGAGATCGACGCCCTGATCAAGCTGGGCGGCCAGATGATCGCCGCGGGTGTGATGGTCATGCAGGGTCTGACGATCCTGTGGCTGCCGATCCCCGGCATCGGCACGGTTCTGCTCACCCCGTGGCAGGGCACCCTGCTGACGGTGGCGCTGGTCGTCATCACCATCAACGCGGTGAACTTCGTGGACGGCCTCGACGGGCTCGCCGCCGGGATGGTGTGCATCGCCTCGGGCGCGTTCTTCATGTACGCCTACCGGATCTGGTACGGCTACGGGCTCGAACCCGCGGCTCCCGCGACCCTGTTCTCGGCGATCCTGCTGGGCATGTGCCTGGGCTTCCTGCCGCACAACATGCATCCCGCGCGGATCTTCATGGGCGACTCGGGGTCGATGCTGATCGGGCTCGTCCTCGCCGCCGGCGCCATCTCGATCACGGGTCAGCTCGACCCGGACGCGATGAACCTCTTCTCGGGTTCGGAGCGTGCGACGGTCCACCAGACCGTCCCCGTCTACATCCCGCTGCTGCTTCCGCTGACGATCATCGCGGTCCCGGCCGCGGACTTCTTCCTCGCCATCCTGCGCCGCACCTGGCGCGGGCAGTCGCCGTTCGCGGCGGACCGCGGGCATCTGCACCACCGGCTCCTGGAGATCGGCCACTCGCACAGCCGGGCCGTGCTGATCATGTACTTCTGGTCGGCGCTCATCGCCTTCGGCACCCTCGCGTACTCCGTGAACTCGGCGCCCCTGCTGATCGTGCTCGGCGTCGTGGCCCTGAGCGCCGTCGGCCTCGTCCTGCTCCTGCTGCCGAGGTTCACCCCGCGCGCCCCGCGCTGGGCGGAGGCGTTCGTGCCGCCCCGCTACCGCCGCGGCGGCGTGGCCCGGTCCCTCGCGCGGGACGCGCACGAGGGCGTGGACGCGGAGGCGACCGAACGGGACCGGGAACCGGAGCCGGGGCAGCGCACCCCGGTCACCAGTGGTGCGCCGGCCGGCCCGGTGTCGCCCGCTGTCACCCGGGCCTCGGGGGTCAACGGCGCGACCGCTCTCGGGGCGCGCGCCCGTCTGGACCGGCGCGGAGCCGAGTCCTCGCGCTGAGGCGCAAGGTAAGAATCCGATCGTGGTGCCACCCACGCCCTGGGGTGCAAAGCGCCCTAATACCAGACAAGGCACCCGACGAAACGCACAGACGCGCACCGTCACTCTCATGTGTGACGGCACGCACACCCTCTAGGTAAAGACCGCATCAAATAGTTTGTGATACGGTTCACGAGAACCCCGGGGATAGAGCCGAGGAACCTCAGTGCGAGGATCTCTCGGCGGAGGATCTCGCTCCGCCCGGGACTACGCTCGTCCATGACGACACCCTGCCCCCTTGTGAAAGCGGAGTTGCCGCCATGCCGTCCAATGACGCCCGGAACCTTCTGCAGACCGCTGTGCCCACAGCTGCCGCCGGCGCGCTCGCCGTCGCCGTCTGCGGTGTGGTCGCGGGGGGCAAAGGGGCGCTCGGCGCGACCGTCGGCGTGGTGCTGGCCGTCCTGTTCATGGGGATCGGCCTGTATGTCCTGCAGTGGACGGCAAAAACGCTCCCGCAGTTGTTCCAGGCCATGGGGCTGATGCTGTACGTCGCCCAGCTCCTGCTGCTCCTGATCTTCGTGGCCCTCTTCAAGGACACCTCTCTCTTCAACCCGAAGTCGTTCGCGGTGACGCTCGTCGTCGCGACGGTCGTGTGGATGGCCGCGCAGGCACGTGCGCACATGAAGGCCAAGATCTTCTACATCGACCCCGACTCCGGCAAGAGCGGGACGCCCGAGAAGACAGGGTCCGCGTCGTGAGGGGTAGGGCCGGGATAAAGGCGTGTGAGAGATCCTGCTATCGTCCGGTGCCAACTGCGGCATCGCGGGCGCGGGCATCCGAGCTGACGCCTGCTCAAGCGCGAGGCTTGGTGCCCCCCAGCCGCCCCCACATCCGTATCACCAGTCCAGTGCCGACCCGCGGCTGCGCGCCGCGCCGACACAACGAGGTTGCCGTACCCATGCGTCACGCCGAAGGAGCCCGCGGTGAGTGCTGACCAGACCCAGCTCGCCTTTGACTGGAGCTGCCGCATCCTGTCCGACAACGGGTGTGGCTTTCCGGCTCCGGGCCTGCACTCCTTCCTCTTCAAGCCGCTCGCCACGGTGGGCGGGTTCGAGTTCAACAAGGTGATGCTGCTCGCGCTCATCACCACGGCGCTGGTCGTCACCTTCTTCTGGGCGGCGTTCGGCAATGCCAAGGTGGTCCCGGGCAAGCTCCAGCTCGCGGCCGAGGCCGGCTACGACTTCGTGCGCCGCGGCATCGTCTACGAGACGCTGGGCAAGAAGGAGGGCGAGAAGTACGTCCCGCTCGCGGTCTCGCTGTTCTTCTTCATCTGGATCATGAACATCTGGTCCGTGATCCCGCTGGCCCAGTTCCCGGTGTCCTCGGTCATCGCGTTCCCGGCCGTCCTCGCGGCGATCGTCTGGATCCTGTGGGTCTCGCTGACCTTCAAGCGGCACGGCTTCGTCGGCTTCTTCAAGAACGTCACGGGCTACGACAAGTCGCTCGGTGCCGTGCTGCCGCTGGTCATGGTCATCGAGTTCTTCTCGAACCTGTTCGTCCGCCCGTTCACGCACGCGGTGCGACTGTTCGCCAACATGTTCGCCGGTCACCTGATGCTGGTGATGTTCACCGTCGCCTCCTGGTACCTGATGAACAGCTACATGATCCCGGCCGCGGGCGTCTCGTTCGTGATGACCATGATCATGATCCTCTTCGAGCTCTTCGTGCAGGCCGTCCAGGCGTACGTCTTCGTGCTGCTGACCTGCTCGTACATCCAGGGCGCTCTCGCCGAGCACCACTGAGGCCCTGCACCACCCGCCCCGCAAACTCCCTGACGTCCGGTGGCCAACCCCCACCGGTCCATGAAAGAGAAGGAAGATCCGGCATGTCCGCTCTTGAGACCCTCGCCGCTGCCACCGGTGTCCACGGCTCCGTCGGCTCCATCGGTTACGGCCTCGCCGCCATCGGCCCCGGCGTCGGCGTCGGCATCATCTTCGGCAACGGCACCCAGGCGCTGGCCCGTCAGCCCGAGGCCGCCGGCCTGATCCGTGCCAACCAGATCCTGGGCTTCGCCTTCTGTGAGGCGCTCGCCCTCATCGGCATCGTCATGCCGTTCGTGTTCGGTAAGTAATCACCCCTTACCAACACGTATCGACGAAAGGCACTGATGTGATCGCCAACCTGGTACAGCTGGCGGCCGAGGAGACCGAGCAGAACCCGCTCGTTCCGGCCGGCCCCGAGCTGCTCGTCGGCACCATCGCCTTCGCCATCGTGTTCTTCTTCTTCTGGAAGAAGCTGCTCCCGAACATCAACAAGGTTCTGGAGGAGCGCCGCGCGGCGATCGAAGGCGGTATCGAAGAGGCCGACGCCATGAAGGTCGAGGCCCAGAGCGTGCTGGAGCAGTACAAGGCTCAGCTCGCCGAGGCCCGGCACGAGGCCGCACGGCTGCGCCAGGAGGCGCAGGAGCAGGGCGCCACTCTCATCGCCGAGATGCGGGCCGAGGGCCAGCGTCAGCGCGAGGAGATCGTGGCCGCCGGCCACACGCAGATCGAGGCCGACCGCAAGGCCGCCGCTCAGGCGCTGCGGCAGGACGTCGGCACCCTGGCCACGGAGCTGGCCGGCAAGCTGGTCGGTGAGTCCCTGGAGGACCACGCCCGCCAGAGCCGCGTCATCGACCGCTTCCTCGACGAGCTCGAGGAGAAGGCCGAGGCCGCGCGATGAACGGAGCGAGCCGCGAGGCCCTGGCAGCCGCCGTGGAGCGTCTGGACGCGCTGACGGACTCGACGTCCGTGAACGCGGCGCAGCTCGCCGACGAGCTGGCCGCCGTCACCGCGCTGCTCGACCGTGAGGCGTCGCTGCGCCGGGTCCTGACCGACCCGGCGCAGTCCGGGGAGGCCAAGGCCGCCCTGGTCCAGCGTCTGCTCGGCACCCAGGTCGGCGGTCAGACCGTGGACCTGGTCGCCGGCTCGGTGCGCTCGCGCTGGTCGCGGTCCCGCGACCTGGTGGACGCCCTGGAAGAGCTGGCGAACCTGGCCGACCTCACGGCGGCGCAGAAGGCGAACGCGCTGGACGACGTCGAGGACGAGCTGTTCCGGTTCGCCCGGATCGTCGCCTCGGACACCGGACTGCGCGCGGCGCTGACCGACCGTGCCGCGGGCGCCTCGGCCAAGGCCGAGCTGCTGCACCGGCTCCTCGGCACCCGTGCCAACGCGACGACCGAGCGTCTGGTCACGCGCCTGGTGACGGCGCCGCGGGGACGTAGCCTGGAAGCGGGACTCGAGTCCCTGTCCAAGCTCGCGGCCGCGCGCCGCGACCGCATGGTCGCCGTCGTCACCTCGGCCGTTCCGCTCAGTGACGGGCAGAAGCGGCGCCTCGGTGCCGCCCTGGCCAAGCTGTACGGCCGCCAGATGCACCTCAACCTCGACGTGGACCCCGAGGTCGTCGGCGGGATGCGGGTGCAGGTCGGTGACGAGGTCATCAACGGCTCGGTCGCGGACCGCCTTGAGGACGCGCACCGCCGCATGGCGAGCTAGCAGCAACTCCATACGTAGTACTACGGCCCGCGTTGGGCCGTGCAGAGGATTCACCTCGTTACATGGGGGGAGTCCCCCATCCCCCCAAGTGAAACTTCGGGCCCAACAAGGAGAGCAGGGAACCCAGATGGCGGAGCTCACGATCCGGCCGGAGGAGATCCGGGACGCGCTGGAGAACTTTGTCCAGTCGTACAAGCCGGACGCGGCCTCGCGCGAGGAGGTCGGTACGGTCACCCTTGCCGGCGACGGCATCGCGAAGGTCGAGGGTCTGCCCTCGGCCATGGCCAACGAACTGCTGAAGTTCGAGGACGGCACCCTCGGCCTCGCCCTCAACCTCGAGGAGCGCGAGATCGGTGCCATCGTCCTCGGTGAGTTCAGCGGCATCGAGGAGGGCCAGCCGGTGCACCGCACCGGTGAGGTGCTGTCCGTCGCCGTCGGCGAGGGCTACCTCGGCCGTGTCGTCGACCCGCTCGGCAACCCGATCGACGGCCTCGGCGAGATCGAGACGTCCGGCCGCCGCGCCCTTGAGCTGCAGGCTCCCACGGTCATGCAGCGCAAGTCGGTGCACGAGCCGATGGAGACGGGCTACAAGGCCGTCGACGCGATGACCCCGATCGGCCGCGGCCAGCGTCAGCTGATCATCGGCGACCGCCAGACCGGCAAGACCGCCCTGGCCGTCGACACGATCATCAACCAGCGCGACAACTGGCGCACCGGCGACCCGAAGAAGCAGGTCCGCTGCATCTACGTCGCCGTCGGCCAGAAGGGCTCCACCATCGCGTCGGTCCGCCGCGCGCTGGAGGAGAACGGCGCGCTGGAGTACACGACCATCGTCGCCGCCCCGGCGTCCGACCCGGCCGGCTTCAAGTAC
The DNA here is from genome assembly GCF_040650555.1 of Streptomyces sp. NPDC048664. Taxonomy (NCBI): domain Bacteria; kingdom Bacillati; phylum Actinomycetota; class Actinomycetes; order Kitasatosporales; family Streptomycetaceae; genus Streptomyces; species Streptomyces sp. NPDC048664. The sequence goes on from NZ_JBEZHK010000009.1 coordinate 186,464, forward strand.
CTGGCGCCGTACACCGGTTCGGCCATCGGCCAGCAGTGGATGTACGAGGGCAAGCACGTCCTCATCATCTTCGACGACCTCTCGAAGCAGGCCGACGCCTACCGCGCCGTGTCCCTGCTGCTGCGCCGCCCGCCGGGCCGTGAGGCCTACCCGGGTGACGTCTTCTACCTGCACTCCCGTCTGCTGGAGCGCTGCGCCAAGCTCTCCGACGAGATGGGCGCGGGCTCGATGACCGGCCTGCCGATCGTGGAGACCAAGGCCAACGACGTCTCGGCGTTCATCCCGACCAACGTCATCTCCATCACCGACGGCCAGTGCTTCCTGGAGTCGGACCTCTTCAACGCCGGTCAGCGCCCCGCGCTGAACGTCGGTATCTCCGTCTCCCGGGTCGGTGGTTCCGCGCAGCACAAGGCGATGAAGCAGGTCTCCGGCCGTCTGCGTGTGGACCTCGCCCAGTTCCGTGAGCTGGAGGCGTTCGCCGCCTTCGGTTCCGACCTCGACGCCGCGTCGAAGTCGCAGCTGGACCGCGGTCAGCGCATGGTCGAGCTGCTGAAGCAGAACCAGTACGAGCCGATGTCGACCGAGAACCAGGTCGTCTCCGTCTGGGCCGGCACCACCGGCAAGATGGACGAGGTGCCGGTCGTGGACATCCGCCGCTTCGAGCGTGAGCTCCTGGAGTACCTGGGTCGGTCGCACCAGGGCCTCATGACCTCCATCAAGGAGGGCGGCAAGATGTCCGACGACACCCTCACGGCCGTCGCCGACGCCATCACCGAGTTCAAGAAGCAGTTCGAGACCTCGGACGGCAAGCTGCTCGGCGAGGACGTTCCTGCCGCTGCCGCCAAGTGACGTAAGGAAGGGACCTGACTCATGGGAGCCCAGCTCCGGGTCTACAAGCGTCGCATCCGATCCGTCACCGCGACCAAGAAGATCACGAAGGCGATGGAGATGATCGCCGCCTCGCGCGTCGTCAAGGCGCAGCGCAAGGTGGCGGCCTCCATGCCCTACGCGACCGAGCTCACGCGCGCGGTCACGGCGGTCGGCACCGGCTCGAACACCAAGCACCCGCTGACCACCCAGGCCGAGACGGTCACCCGGTCCGCCGTACTGCTCCTGACGAGCGACCGCGGTCTGGCCGGCGCCTTCAACTCCAACGCGATCAAGGCGGCGGAGCAGCTGACCGAGCGGCTGGAGCGCGAGGGCAAGCAGGTCGACACGTACATCGTCGGCCGTCGTGGAGTGGCCCACTACAACTTCCGTGAGCGCACGATCGCGGAATCGTGGACCGGCTTCACGGACGAGCCCACGTACGCGGACGCCAAGCAGGTCGCGGCTCCGCTCATCGAGGCCATCGAGAAGGAGACGGGACAGGGCGGCGTGGACGAACTCCACATCGTCTACACCGAGTTCGTCTCGATGATGACGCAGACGGCGCTCGGCGACCGACTGCTGCCGCTCAGCCTCGAGGAGGTGGCGCAGGAGACGTCCGGCAAGGACGAGATCCTGCCGCTGTACGACTTCGAGCCGTCGGCGGAGGACGTCCTCGACGCCCTGCTGCCGCGCTACGTGGAGAGCCGTATCTACAACGCGCTGCTCCAGTCGGCCGCTTCGAAGCACGCCGCCACGCGGCGCGCGATGAAGTCGGCCACTGACAACGCGGGCGAGCTGATCAACACGCTCTCCCGTCTCGCGAACGCGGCCCGCCAGGCCGAAATCACCCAGGAAATCAGCGAGATCGTCGGTGGCGCGAGCGCCCTGGCCGACGCGACCGCGGGGAGTGACCGATAATGACCACCACTGTTGAGACCGCGGCGGCCACGGGCCGCGTCGCCCGGGTCATCGGCCCGGTCGTCGACGTGGAGTTCCCCGTCGACGCGATGCCGGACATCTACAACGCCCTGCACGTCGAGGTCGCCGACCCGGCGAACGCGGGCGAGCGGAAGACGCTGACCCTGGAGGTCGCCCAGCACCTGGGTGACGGCCTGGTCCGCACCATCTCGATGCAGCCCACCGACGGTCTGGTCCGCCAGGCCGCCGTCACCGACACGGGTACGGGCATCACCGTCCCGGTCGGCGACTTCACCAAGGGCAAGGTGTTCAACACCCTCGGTGAGGTGCTGAACGTCGACGAGAAGTACGAGGGCGAGCGCTGGTCCATCCACCGCAAGGCCCCGCGCTTCGACGAGCTCGAGTCGAAGACCGAGATGTTCGAGACCGGCGTCAAGGTCATCGACCTGCTGACCCCGTACGTCAAGGGCGGCAAGATCGGTCTGTTCGGTGGTGCCGGCGTCGGCAAGACGGTGCTCATCCAGGAGATGATCTACCGCGTCGCCAACAACCACGACGGTGTCTCCGTGTTCGCCGGTGTCGGCGAGCGCACCCGTGAGGGCAACGACCTCATCGAGGAGATGGCCGACTCGGGCGTCATCGACAAGACCGCGCTGGTCTTCGGTCAGATGGACGAGCCCCCGGGCACCCGTCTGCGCGTGGCCCTCGCGGGTCTGACGATGGCGGAGTACTTCCGCGACGTCCAGAAGCAGGACGTGCTGTTCTTCATCGACAACATCTTCCGCTTCACGCAGGCCGGTTCCGAGGTCTCCACCCTGCTCGGCCGCATGCCCTCCGCGGTGGGCTACCAGCCGAACCTGGCCGACGAGATGGGCCTCCTCCAGGAGCGCATCACCTCGACCCGCGGTCACTCGATCACCTCGATGCAGGCGATCTACGTCCCCGCGGACGACCTGACCGACCCGGCCCCGGCCACCACGTTCGCCCACCTCGACGCGACGACGGTTCTCTCCCGTCCGATCTCCGAGAAGGGCATCTACCCGGCCGTGGACCCGCTGGACTCCACGTCCCGCATCCTGGACCCGCGCTACATCGCGGCGGATCACTACAACGCGGCCATGCGCGTCAAGACGATCCTCCAGAAGTACAAGGACCTCCAGGACATCATCGCGATCCTCGGTATCGACGAGCTCGGCGAGGAGGACAAGCTCGTCGTCCACCGTGCCCGTCGCGTGGAGCGCTTCCTGTCCCAGAACACCCACGTCGCCAAGCAGTTCACCGGCGTCGACGGGTCGGACGTCCCGCTGGACGAGTCGATCACGGCCTTCAACGCGATCATCGACGGCGAGTACGACCACTTCCCGGAGCAGGCGTTCTTCATGTGCGGTGGTATCGAGGACCTGAAGCAGAACGCGAAGGAACTGGGCGTCTCCTGACGCCGGTGCCATGACGGCGTGAGCGGAGGGGGACGAGACCGAGCCCGACGAGGGCCCGCGTCCCGTCCCCCTCTCCACACCGCCGCGCCCCCGCGGAGGGCAGACCTCCGCATCCCGGCCGACAGGCTGGGCGGGCCCGGGGCACATCGGTGCCCCGAGCCCTACTAGACTTATGACCCAACACCCGGCACAACCGCCGGGTGGTGACCCGAGGAGCCACCCTTGGCTGCTGAGCTGCACGTCGAGCTGGTCGCCGCCGACCGCCAGGTCTGGTCCGGCGAGGCCACCCTGGTCGTCGCGCGCACCACGTCCGGCGACATCGGCGTCATGCCCGGTCACCAGCCGCTGCTCGGTGTGCTGGAGTCGGGCCCGGTGACCATCCGTACGAGCGAGGGCGGGACGGTCGTCGCCGCTGTGCACGGCGGTTTCATCTCGTTCGCGGACAACAAGCTGTCGCTGCTGGCCGAGATCGCCGAGCTGTCGGACGAGATCGACGTCCAACGCGCGGAGCGGGCACTTGAGCGGGCGAAGTCGGAGGCCGACGCCTCCGCGGAGCGCCGCGCGGATGTCCGACTGCGTGCGGTGGCGTCGAGCTGACCAGAGCACGTACGCACATGACGTGACCCTCAGCCGCGGCTGGACCGGAGCGATCCGGACCAGCCGCGGCTGAGGCGAATCCGGATGTTTTTTCCGTTCCGTTACCTAGGAGACGAGGAGGTCGGTGCCGATGGTCCTCGCCCTGACTGTGTGCGGAATCGTCGTCGTGCTCGCGGCGGTGGCCCTGTTCGTCTTCGGCCTCAGGCGCCGGCTCATCCAGCGCTCCGGCGGCACCTTCGACTGCAGCCTGCGCTGGGACGTGACGGAGAGCGCCGACGCCGGCGGCAAGGGATGGAGCTACGGGGTCGCCCGCTACAACGGCGACCGCGTCGAGTGGTACCGGGTCTTCTCCTACGCCCCGCGCCCGCGCCGCCAGCTGGAGCGCTCGGCCATCGAGGTGTCGGGGCGGCGCGAGGCCGAGGGTGAGGAGGAGCTGGCGCTGCTCTCCGACGCGGTGATCCTCACCTGCCGGCACCGGGGCACGCGCCTGGAACTCGCCATGAGCGAGGACGCGCTGACCGGCTTCCTCGCCTGGCTGGAGGCGGCCCCGCCCGGCCAGCGGGTGAACGTGGCGTAGCCGCGCTCACCCGCCGAACGGACGTCGCCCACGGCGACACTCCCAGCCCTTAGGACAGGCCGCCGCTCAGGGCGCTCACCAGCTCGCCGTTGCCGGTGTCGCCGCTGAACTCCCAGAAGAAGGCGCCGCCCAGCCCCTGGCTCCTGGCCCACGCCATCTTCGTACCGATGGTGGCCGGGGTGTCGTAGGACCACCAGTTGCTTCCGCAGTGCGCGTACGCCGTGCCGGCGACGGTACCGGTGACCGGGCAGGACGTCTTGAGGACCTTGTAGTCCTCGATGCCCGGCTCGTAGGTGCCCGGTGCCGCGCCCGTGGCCGTGCCGCCGGGGGCGTCCTGGGTGACGCCGGTCCAGCCGCGGCCGTAGAAGCCGATTCCGATGAGCAGCTTGTTCGCGGGCACGCCCTGCGCCTTGTACCGGGCGATCGCGTCGGCGGTGGTGAAGCCGGCGGTCGGGATGCCGCTGTAGGAGGTGAGGGGGGAGTGCGGGGCCGTGGGGCCCTGCGGGCTGAAGGCGCCGAAGAAGTCGTACGTCATCACGTTGTACCAGTCGACGTAGCTCGCGGCCCCCGCGTAGTCGGTGGCGTCGATCTTGCCGCCGGCCGAGCCGTCGGCCGTGGTGGCGGCGGTGACCAGGAAGTGCGCGCCGAACTTGGCGCGCAGCGCGGCCATCAGGTTCTTGAAGGCGGCCGGGCCGCTGCTGTCGCAGGACAGGCCGCAGGCGTTGGGGTACTCCCAGTCGATGTCGATGCCGTCGAAGACGTCGGCCCAGCGGGAGTCCTTCACCAGGTCGTAGCAGGACTGGGCGAAGGCGGCGGGGTTCTTCGCGGCCTCACCGAAGCCACCGGACCAGGTCCAGCCGCCGAAGGACCACAGCACCTTGATGTTCGGGTATGCGGCCTTCAGCTCGCGCAGCTGGTTGAAGTTGCCGCGCAGCGGCTGGTCCCAGGTGTCGGCGACCCCGCTGACGGACTGGTCGGCGGTGAACGCCTTGTCGTAGTCGGCGTAGGAGTCGCCTATCGCGCACTTGCCGCCGGTCACGTTGCCGAAGGCGTAGTTGATGTGGGTGATCTTGGCGGCGGACCCGGACGTCACCACGTTCTTGACGTTGTAGCCCCGGCCGTAGATGCCCCACTCGGTGAAGTAGCCCAGCTTGACGGCGCCCGGGGACGTCGGCGGGGGCGTGGTCCCGCCCGTGGTGTGCACCGTGACGGCGCCGCTCGCCGGGCCCCGCTGGCCGGCGGTGTCCCTGGCCTGGACGGTGTACGAGTAGTCGGTGCCCGCGCTCAGCGCGGTGTCCGTGTACGAGGCCGACGTGACGGTGGCGACCTTGGCGCCGTCGCGCAGGACGTCGTAGTCCGTGACGCCCTTGTCGTCGCTCGCCGCGCTCCAGGACAGCTTCACGGAGGTGTCCGTGACGTCGGAGGCGGTCGGGGTGCCCGGGGCGGAGGGCGGGTTGTCGCCGGGCACCGTGGTGCCGCCGTCGCAGCTGCCGCCGTTGAGCGTGCAGTTGCCGGGCGAGCCGGAACCGGTGCCGTTGAACCCGAACGAGACGGAGGCGCCCGGGGCGAGCGTGCCGTTGTAGGACTTGTTCCTGGCCGTCCAGTGGGTGCCGGAGTGCGTCACGTCGGCGTCCCAGGCCGAGGTGACGGAGGTGCCGGACGGGAAGTCCCACTCGATGGTCCAGGAACCGAGCGCGGTGGAGCCGGAGTTGGTGACCGTCCACCTGCCCTCGAAGCCGGTTCCCCAGTCCTGGGTCTTGGCGTAGGTGGCGGTGGCGGCCGTGGCGGCGTGCGCCGGTGCGGCGAGGCCCACCAGTGAGGCGAGCGGGAGGAACAGGGCCGCGAGCGCGGCCGCGGCTCTGACGACGAAGCGCATGAGGCGCCTCCTTCGCGTGGGGGTGAAGGGGGAGTCGTGAGGGGCATGACTGAGCCTCCACGCCCACTCGCGGTGCCGCGAGAATAGAAAGGTCTGGACCAAGGGTCAAGAGGTCTGGACCAGAGTTCTCGCGTCGCGATTCGAGCCCAACTCCTCTGCCCGGTAACCGGGTTGATCGCCCCGCCGTGCACGCTCAGGAAGGGGCCGTACCCTGACCCGCACGAACCGGACCCGGGAGGGCGGATGGACGAGGCGGAGCGCGGCGGCGCGGTGCTCGTGGTGGACGACGACGCGGCCATCCGCCGCTCCCTGGAGCGGGGGCTGCGGCTGAGCGGCTTCCGGGTGCGGACCGCCGACAGCGGCCCGCAGGCGCTGGCCGCGATCGGGCGGACACCCCCGGACGTGCTCGTCCTCGACGTGTCGATGCCCGGCATGAGCGGCATCGACGTGTGCGCGCGGCTGCGTGCGGACGGCCAGGACCTGCCCGTGCTCATGCTGTCCGCCCTGGACGAGACCGCCGACCGCATAGCCGGGCTCCAGGCGGGCGGCGACGACTACCTGGTCAAGCCGTTCGCCCTGACCGAACTGGTGCTGCGGCTGCGCGCCCTGCTGCGCCGCAGACCGCCGGTGGACCGTCAGGTGCTGCGCGTGGCCGACCTCGTGATCGACCCGGCGGCCCGCACCGTCCACCGGGCGGGCCGACCGCTGGAGCTGACCCGGCGGGAGTTCGAACTCCTCGAGGTCCTCGCCCGCAACGCGGGGCTCGTCCTGACCCGCGACCAGCTGCTGGAGCGCGTGTGGGGCTACGACTTCGACGTACGCACCGACGCCGTCGACACCTTCGTCAGCTATCTGCGGCGCAAGCTGGAGACGGACGGCGCGACGCGCCTCGTGCACACCGTGCGCGGGGTGGGCTTCGTCCTGCGGGAGCCGTGATGAGACTGTCCACCCGGATAGGCCTTGCCGTCGGCCTCACCGTCCCGCTGCTCGTCCTCGCCTCCGGCTGGCTGCTGCTGCGCCTGGTCGCCCGCGACCTGCACCAGGAGGAGGACGCCCATCTGCGCCGGCAGGCCGCCGCCGTGCTCCCGGACGCCCGGTCCGTGCTGCGCGCCGCCGCCGCGAACCGGCCCGACGCCGAGGACAACCGGGAGCGGAAGCTCTACAGCGCGGCGCTCGACGTCGGCGTCCGCGTCGAGGGGCCGGTCGGGACCTTCCAGGGCGGGCCCCAGCCCCCCGCCACCGTCACCCTGCCCGCCCGGGCCCCCGCGCCCGTGACCGTGCGGGCCGCCGGACACGGCTGGCGGTCCCTGTCCCAGGACCTGTCCCTCAAGGTGAAGGGGTCCCGTGTCACGGGCACGCTCTGGGTCTTCCAGCCCGACACCGCCGACCGCACCCAGGTCGCGCTGGTACGCCGCCGCGTCGTCATGACCGCCCTGCTCGCCGCGCCCCTGTCCGGCCTGCTGGCCTGGGGCATGGCGACGGGCGCCACCGGCCCCCTGCGCCGCCTGGGGCGCCGCACCGCGGGCCTGGACCCGCGCACCAGCGCCGCCAGGCCGCTCCACGAGCCCACCGGCGTCCACGAGGTGGACGAGCTCGCGGCCACCCTCCACACGGTCCTCGCCCGCTACGACGAGCAGGCCGCCCGCACCGCGGAGGCCCTGGAGACGGCCCGCTCGTTCTCCGCCGCCGCCTCGCACGAACTGCGCACCCCGCTGATGAGCATCGGCACCAACCTCGACATCCTCGGCGACCATCCCGACCTGCCCGACCCGGACCGCGCGGAGGTGCTCACCGACCTGCGGCGCGAACACGCCCGGCTGCTCGGTCTGCTGGTGATGCTGCGGGACCTGGGCCGGGGCGACCTGGTCGAGGCGGAGGCCTTCGGCCGGGTCGACGTGGCCGAGACGGCGGACGCGGCCGTGGGCGAGGCCCGGCGCCGCGACCCGGGCGCCCGCGTCGCGCTGTACGCGGAACCGGGACTCGTCGTGCACGGCTGGGAGCCGGGACTACGGCTGCTCCTGGACAACCTCCTCGGCAACGCGCTGGCGCACGGACGCGACGCCCGGGGGCGGGCGGAGGTGGCGGTCGGGGTGCGGGGCACGGGCACCGAGGTGCGGATCGTCGTGGCCGACCGGGGCGCGGGGGTCGGGCCCGAGGCGCGTGCCTGGATCTTCGACCGGTTCCGGCGGGGCCCGGGCAGCGCGGGGTCGGGGCTCGGGCTGACCCTGGTCGCCCAGCAGGCGGCCCTGCACGGAGGGAGCGTCACGGTGGCGGACGGCCCGGACGGGGTGGGGGCGTGCTTCGAGGTACGGCTGCCCCGCTCCGGGGGGACGCTGCCGGACCGCAGGGACTGGCTGATCGCGACAGTAGGGGCGAACCGGTCACAAGGTTCCCACAAAGACGGTTCCTAGCCTGCGGAGGCGACGGACGGTCAGCAGGGCTGTCCAGGAACGGAGGATGCCCGGATGAACGCACGACGAGGACGGCGCGCCCTGTTCGCGAGCCTGGCCACGGCCGCGGTACTGGCGGCGGGCACCGGAGCGGCGGCGGCGGACGGCACGACCGCGACCGCCACCGGCACGCCGGCCGCGACCCCCACGGCCGGGCCCAAGGGCGACGGGGCGAAGGCGCTGTGCAAGCGGGTGCCGAAGATCGACCGGAGGATCGCCCGGGCGCTGAAGCGGCTCGACGCGGGTGTCACGGTGAAGGGCTCGGTCGCCCGGCTCCAGCAGCGCGTGGACAACGCGAAGCGGGAGGGCCACACCGAGATCGCCACCTTCCTCCAGGACCGGCTGACGCACCGCACGTCGCTGGTGACGACGCTTCAGCAGCGGCAGAAGGACCTGGCGGGCGTCAAGACGTGGTGCGCCGCGAACGACAACGGCAAGGACGGCAAGGACGGGAAGGAGGCGGGCTGATGCGCCGGTGGCGGTTCGTGCGGACGGCCGTTCCCGCGGTGGTCCTCCTGACGGGACTCACCGCGGGCTGCGGCCACGGCCACGCGGCGGCGGGCACCCCGTCGTCGTCCGCCACCCCGGCCTCGGCCGGCTCCGCCTCGGGGGCCGGTGACCTCGCCCGGATGCGGAAGGCGGTGGACGCCGCCGAGTCGGCCGCCGCCGCGGCGGACAGCGACGCCGCGCAGGACGACGACGCGCCCCGGAACGGCGGTCGCTGAGTCCAGGGCGCCGGGCCCCCGGAAAGGGGGCCCGGGGGCGGGGGAGCGCTGTCTCAGCGCTCCCCGCCCGGCACCCACAGCACGTCCCCGGTCTCCTTGTTGGCGTACCGGGCGAGGATGAACAGCAGGTCGGACAGCCGGTTCAGATAGGTGGCGGTGAGCGGGTTCATGACGTCGGCGTGCGCCTCCAGGGCGGCCCAGGTCGAGCGCTCGGCCCGGCGCACGACGGTGCACGCCTGGTGCAGCAGCGCGGCGCCGGGGGTGCCGCCGGGCAGGATGAACGAACGCAGCTTCTCCAGTTCCGCGAGGAAGCGGTCGCAGTCGGCCTCCAGCCGGTCGACGTAGAACTGCTCGACCCGCAGCGGCGGGAACTCGGGGTTCTCGGCCACCGGCGTCGACAGGTCCGCACCCACGTCGAACAGGTCGTTCTGCACCCGGGTGAGGACCTTGACCACCGGATCCCCGAGGGCGCCCAGCGCGATGGCGGTGCCCAGCACCGCGTTCGCCTCGTTGGCGTCGGCGTACGCGGCGATCCTCAGGTCGGTCTTCGGCACCCGGCTCATGTCGCCGAGGTGCGTCGTGCCCTTGTCGCCGGTCCGCGTGTAGATGCGCGTCAGATTGACCATGCGACCAGCGTAGTTAGCTCCGGGCCGTCCCGAAACGCACACGTGTCGACCGTCACGGTGAGCGTCGCGGCACCGAGGGAACGTTGGGCACGAAGGCCCCCAACTGCGCCGTCCGGGGCCGTGAGTGTTCGGTGGGCATGTGATGTCCGTCATGTGAGACGTGACGCGCGTTACTAACCGGCCACAGGGCCGCTCGCGGGCGTTAGGGTCCGGCCGAGAGGCATAACGTAGCGCGTCAGGGGAGTCGCACAGTGGCACGGAAGCTTGCCGTCATCGGAGCCGGACTCATGGGTTCGGGCATCGCCCAGGTATCGGCGCAGGCGGGCTGGGACGTCGTCCTGCGCGACGTCACCGACGCGGCGCTGACCCGGGGCACGGACGCCATCAAGGCCTCGTACGACAAGTTCGTGAGCAAGGGCCGGATGGAGGCCGGGGACGCGGAGGCGGCGCTCGCCCGGATCACCGCGACCACCGACCTCGACGCCGCCGCGGACGCGGACATCGTCGTCGAGGCCGTCTTCGAGAAGCTGGAGGTCAAGCACGAGATCTTCCGGGCGCTCGACAAGGTCGTCCGCGAGGACGCCGTGCTCGCGTCCAACACGTCCGCCATCCCGATCACGAAGATCGCGGCGGCCACCGCGCACCCCGAGCGGGTCGTCGGCGTGCACTTCTTCTCGCCGGTGCCGATGATGCAGCTGGTGGAGCTCGTGCGCGGCTACAAGACCAGCGACCAGACCCTGGCCACCGCCCGCGAGTTCGCCGAGTCGGTCGGCAAGACCTGCATCGTCGTCAACCGCGACGTGGCCGGCTTCGTGACGACCCGCCTCATCTCGGCGCTGGTCGTGGAGGCGACCAAGCTGTACGAGTCGGGTGTGGCCACCGCCGAGGACATCGACCTCGCCTGCAAGCTCGGCTTCGGCCACGCGATGGGACCGCTGGCCACGGCCGACCTCACGGGCGTCGACATCCTGCTGCACGCCACCGGGAACATCTACACCGAGTCCCAGGACGAGAAGTTCGCTCCGCCGGAGCTGATGCGCCGGATGGTGGACGCCGGTGACTTCGGGCGCAAGAGCGGGCAGGGCTTCTACACGTACTGACACCGTTCGCGCGGAACACGGCGGAACTCGGCGCGACACGTACGGCAATCGAAGCGGAACACGTAAGGGAACGGAAACCGCACGAGCCCCAGGGGATTCACCCCCTGGGGTGAATTCGGTATCGGTTCGCTCACGGACGGCAACCAGATCGCCCCCTGGGCAGTCAGAGGTTGCACAACCTCAACGCGGGGCACGACCGACGCACTCTCGGGGAGCACATATGTACATCAGGGGCGACCACGCCGAGCTGGTCGTCGGGGGCCGCCTCGACGTCCGCAGCGCGGCGGACGCCCGTACCGTCCTGCACACCGCCGTCGACGGTGGCGTGGGCGACCTGGTGCTGGACCTGTCCGCGCTGGACTCCTGGGACGCCACCGGACTCGGGGTGATCATGGGGGCCCACCGGCGGGCGGGCCGCTGCGGTCGGCGCCTGGTGCTGCGCGACGTGCCGGCGCAGATGCAGCGCCTGCTGGTCGCCACCCGGCTGCACCGGATCCTCGCCATCGAGGGCGGCATCGGAGTGGAGTCGCTGCCCCGCGTGTGAGCGGCGCGCACGGGTGCGGGCGGAGTCACGGGAGCGAACGTCGGCGAACCTTTCGTCGTGCGCAATCCTCATAAGAACGTGACCTCTCGGGCGGCACGGTACCCCGGCTTGCCAGGGATACTGTGCGAAGGTTTAGGGTTCCGCTGCCCGCAGCCCTGGACCCTGGAGCGGGCACCGGACCAGAAGCGACAGCGCTGTGAGCGGCAAGGCCGGGAGGGGCTCAGGCACACGACGCTTTTGGGGGCTAGGACCAATGGACCCGAACACCACGGGACCCGAGGAGTACGGCCGCGACGACGCGGGCGAGGCACCGCGCCAGCGCCCGCCGCGGGACCCCGCCGGCGGCTTCGGGCACCCGGCGTCCCCCCAGGCGCGCATCGTGCAGCTGGTCTCCGGTGACCTCCTGCTCACCGTCAACCCCGTCGACGGCAGCGAGATAGAGGCCTGCCCGCCCGGCCGGCTGCCCGCCCCGCCCGCGAAGTACACCGCCGAGGAGCGGGCCGAGCGCGCCCGCGCCGCGGCGCCGCCCGTGCCGCACGGACCCGCCCGCCCCGGCCTGCCGCTCCTGGAACGCCAGGAGGAGCGCGAACGGCTGGTACGGCTGCTGGCCCGAGGCCGCTCGGTCCGCCTCACCGGCCCCGGCGGCAGCGGGCGCAGCGCACTCCTGGACGTCGTCGCCGAGGACTGCTCGGATCTCGCGCCCGACGGCGTGGTCCGCCTCTCCGGCCACCGCCGCGGCCCCGGCGACCTGCTGCACGACCTGTTCACCACGGTCTTCAAGGCCCCCCTGCACCGCCCGGCACAAGAGGAACTCGCGGGGCACCTGCGCGAGATCGGCGCCGTCGTCGTCCTGGACGACCTCGAGTTCGGCGGCGCCGCCCTGGAGGAACTGCTGGACGCGACGCCCGAGTGCGCGTTCCTGCTCGCGGCCACGCCCGAGGTGCCCGCGCCCGCGGCCGACTCCCAGGTCGAAGAGGTCCTCCTCGGCGGGCTCGACCGCGCCGCGGGCCTGGACCTGCTGGAACGCGCCCTGGACCGCGACCTCACCGAGGACGAGGCGAACTGGGCGGGCGACCTCTGGTTCGAGTCCGAGGGGCTCCCGCTGCGCTTCCTCCAGGCCGGGGCGCTGCTGCGGGAACGCGACCGGCGGCGCGCCGACGCCGACGCCGTGGACGAGTACGGCGTCTTCCAGGACCTGCCCTCCGCGGCGCCCGTCGCCCTCGACAAGAGCATCACCCCGGCCTACGACGACGGGGTCAGGCCCGAGGTGCCGCTGCCCTCGCTCGCCGAGGCCGCCGCGCCGGCCCCGCTGCTCGCCTCCCGGCTGAGCACCTCGGCCCGCGAGACCCTCAAGTTCGCGGTGGCGCTCGGCGGTGAGGTGCCCCACCAGACGCATCTGCCCGCCCTCGTGGACGACACCCACGCGGACGCGGCGCTCGCCGAACTCGTCGGCTGCGCGCTGGTCTCCCCGGTCGGCCCCCGCTACCGGCTCGCCGCCGGGGTCCTGGCCCAGCTGGAGGCCGCCGGGTACGGCACCGGAGGCGGGAAGTACGCGCTCAAGGCCGTCCAGCACTACGCCTGGTGGGCCGCTCACCCCTCGGTGACACCGGACAGGGTCTGCGCGGAGGCCGACGCTGTCCTGGCCGCGCTGACCGCTCTGGCGCCGGTCACCACCCTGCCCGCCGAGGACGAGGAGAACCCCGCCGTACGGCTGGCCCGGCAGGCGGCCCCCGCGTTCGCCGCGGGTCTCGACTGGGGCGCGTGGGAGCGGACGCTGCGCGCCGGCGCGGAGGCATCCAAGCTCTGCGGCGAGGTCGTGGAGCAGGCGTACTTCCACCATGAGCTGGGCGTCCTCGCGCTGTGCGGGGGACGCCCCGAGCGGGCCCGCGCCGAGCTGGAGGCCTCCATCGGGCTGCGCGGCGCCCTCGCCGACAAGCGCGGCACCGTGGTCGGACGGCGCGCGCTGGCCCTGGTCGCCGACCGCTCCGGCGCGACACCGCCGGGCGCGGTGGCGCCGGCCGTGCCCGAGGCGGCGGCCGACGACCAGCCGGTGCCGCCCGTGCCCGCCCTGCCGCCCAGGGCCGCCGACACGGCGACCCTGGTCACCTCCCGGACCGAGGCGCGGCCCCCGAGCCCGGCGACGGGGTCGCGCGGCAAGGACGGCGCCACCCGGCGTCCCCTGGTGGCGGTGGGTGCCGGGGTGGTCGTGGTGGCCGTGCTCGGCACGGTCGTGGCGCTCGGGATGACGTCGGACCACAGCGGTGACGCCCCGTCCCGGAACGTCCAGGTGGACCCGTCCGCGAGCCAGGGCCTGGGCGGCGGCGGTCTGGACGCGAACACGGACCCGGGCGGGGAGGGAGGCGGCGGCGCGGCCACCACCGGCACCCCCACCACCCCGACGTCCACGGACCCGGGCCCGGACGGCACCTACGGCACGGCGGACGACACGGCGCCGAGCGGCGCCTCCGGCTCCCCGTCGAGCACGCCGTCGGACACGAGGCCGGCGACCCCGTCGAGGTCCCCGTCCGCGTCGCCGTCGACGTCCCCGTCGGCCTCGCCGTCCAAGCCCCCGACGCCCCCGTCCACGTCGCCGTCCGGCTCCACCAGCCCCTCACCCAGCACGTCGACGACCGCGCCGCCCGCCTCCACCGACACGGCGGGCGGCACGGCCCCGACGCGTTAGGGCCTGTCGCGAAAGGGGCGTCGTCGCCCGGAGCGCGGCCGCGCGGCGTCCGGTGCGTGCTCTCGGGTGCCGCCCGGAAGTTCTCGTACGGGACGTACGCGGGTTTTCGGGCGGTGCGGCGAGTGGGGTCCCCCTGCTCGCAGAGCTCGGGGGAGCGTGCCGGGCGTCGCGCGGCGGACGCCGCTTTCGCCACGGGCCCCAGGGTCTGTCCGACCTGGTCGGTCCGAGACCGCCCGCGTGGCGGTCTTGGGCCGTCGCGTCTCAGAACAACCGAAGCTTGTCGTCCTCGATGCCCCGCAGGGCGTTGTAGTCCAGTACCGCGCAGCCGATGCCGCGGTCGGTGGCCAGCACACGGGCCTGGGGCTTGATCTCCTGGGCGGCGAAGACGCCGCGCACCGGGGCGAGATGCGGGTCGCGGTTGAGCAGTTCGAGGTAGCGCGTGAGCTGCTCGACCCCGTCGATCTCGCCGCGCCGCTTGATCTCCACTGCCACGGTGGCGCCCTCGGCGTCGCGGCACAGGATGTCCACCGGGCCGATCGCCGTCATGTACTCGCGGCGGATGAGGGTGTAGCCCTCGCCGAGCGTCTCGATGCGGTCCGCCAGCAGTTCCTGGAGGTGCGCCTCCACACCGTCCTTGATCAGACCGGGATCCACACCGAGTTCGTGCGACGAGTCGTGGAGGATCTCCTCCATGGTGATGATCAGCTTCTCGCCCGCCTTGTTGACGACGGTCCAGACGCCTTCCTCGTCGCCCGCGCCCTCCTTCAGCGTGCAGGGCGGCGACATCCAGTTGAGGGGCTTGTAGGCGCGGTCGTCCGCGTGGATCGAGACGCTGCCGTCCGCTTTCACCAGGATCAGGCGGGGCGCGGTGGGCAGGTGGGCGGTGAGCCGGCCCGCGTAGTCGACGGAGCACCGGGCGATGACGAGACGCATGGGGCGCAACGCTACTCGACGCCGTGCCCCTGACGCGATTCGCCTCCTGCCGCGCCCCGGGGCGGGCGCTCGCCAGGTGATCTCTCGGCCGTTCCCGGGCGCCGGTGCCGACCCCCTCGGGGGGCGCCCCGCACCGCCTTCGCGCGCCCCCTGCGTCCGCCCCCGGCGCCCCTTCGGGGACGGGCGGTCGAAGCCCGTCGCGGGTGCGGTCGACGGGCTTCGGACGGGCCCCTCGGCGGCCCCTGGGAGGCTCCCGCATTTATCCGGGATGCCCCCGTTCGTCAATGGCTTGTTGTGTGCCTAATGGGAGTTCGCTATGTGCGCATTCTCCTGGTGCCGCCACCGGGCGTTCCCTACGGTAGTGAACGGGAGGTCGTGCGCCGTGTACGTAGCGTGTTCGATCGCGCGAGAACTCCCTGTCCCTGTCCGTGAACCCCTGATGTCCTGGGGTGCGAGAGGAGTACCCATGTCGCTCGACGTCTCACCGGCCCTACTCGAACAGGCCGAGCGAGGCGAGGTCGACGAAGCGGAATTCGTCGACTGCGTCCGGACCTCCCTGCCATACGCATGGGAGATGATCAGCTCCTTGGTGGCCCAGCTGAAGGTGGACGGCGGTGCTTTCGCCGACAACCAGACGCCCCCGCCCAACGAGCAGGCACGTGGACAGCTGCTGCGTGCGCTCGCGAGTGACGCGATACGCGGCGCCCTGCAACGGCACTTCGGCGTGCGCCTGGCCTTCCAGAACTGCCATCGGGTGGCGGTGTTCCCGCTGGACTCCTCGGTGGACGACAGGCTGGCACGCTTCACCTCGGTGCGGGCCCAGTTGCTCAACCAGTCGCCGGAACTGCGTGACTGCTGATACGCGCGACGCCGCCGCACAGCTTGCCGCTCCGTACGTGGGAGGTGCGATTCGTACCGGAGCGGCAGGCTCCCGGCGGCCGGCTCAGCGAAGCCGGGTGAGCACCTCGGTGCCCAGCCGCCACACGTTCTCCTCGGTGGCCGCGAGGTCGCCCGAGCCCTCGACGAGCAGGGCGAAGCGTTCGATCCCGGTGCGCTCCGCCGTGGCCGCGAGCCGGTCGGCGCACCCCTCCGGTGTGCCCACCGGGTGCAGCTCGCAGAGCAGTTCGGTGTAGGCCACGGGGTCGCGCATCGTGCGGACCCTTCCGTCCACCGTCACATGGGCGTCGAGGCCCTGCCTGAGCCAGCCGGGCATCGCCTTCGTCAGCGTCTCCACCGCGTCCTGGCGCCGGTCGGCGATCTGGCAGACGCCCGCCGAGACATGGCCGACGGAGGCGATCACCTCGCCCCCCACCCCGGCCTCGCGCGCGCACCGCCGCCACAGCGCGACGACGTCCGCCTTCTCCTCGTCCCCGATGTGCATGCCGAGCAGCATCGGCAGGCCCCGCTCGGCCGCCAGTCGTACGCTCGCCGGTGAGGTGCAGGCGACCACCACCTCCGGTCCCTCGGTCGGGGTGAGCGCCTCGCAGGGGCGCGGGACGACCGGGACCTCCCGGAAGGCGAACCGCGGGGACGACGCGGCGACGGACGGTTCGCGGAGCCAGCGCAGCAGCAGGTCGAGTGATTCCGGGAACCCCGTCTCGTACGCGCCGAGGCCCGCTCCGAAGACCTCCAGGTCCACCCAGGGCCCGCCGCGCCCCACGCCGAGCGAGAACCTGCCGTCCGAGGTGATGTGCAGCAGCGCGGCCTGCTCGCCCAGCGCCACCGGGTGGGTGCTGGGCAGGACGCTCACCGCCGTGCCCACCCGGATCCTGCGGGTGCGGCCCAGCAGTTGGGCGGCCAGCGTGATCGCCGACGGGCAGGTGCCGTACGGCACGAAGTGGTGCTCGGCCAGCCATACCGTGTCCAGGCCGGCCTCCTCGGCGACCTCCGCCGACCGCACCGCGCGGTGCAGCGCCTCCCCCTGGCCCTGTCCGGGAAACTGGGCCGCCAGTACAAAACTACCTACACGCATCGCATTTCCTGCTTTCCTGGCTCCGACAGGGAGCTCCCCCGACAGGCATAACTGTCTGACATGTGCCTAAGTCACGGCCTGACAGCGAGATTTGCGGATTGTCTGTCGAATCAGCCGACAGGGGACGTTTCGGACGCGGTGGGTGACAGCCGGGTACCCGTGCGCACGCGGCGTAGGCTGGGGAGGGTCCGTGCAGCCGTCGTAGCCCCGTGAGGTGTTCCGTGTCCCCGCGCCGCAACCGAGTGAAGGGCGCCGGCTCGTCCGGCCGGGCCGCGGGTGACGACGAGGACCGCTCCCGCTACGGCGGCTGGCAGTTCACCGAGGAATGGCAGGGCGAGCAGTGGAGCGTGCGCCATGTGGCGGGCGCCGCCGCCCAGGGCAAGACCTATCGCTGCCCCGGCTGCGACCAGGTGATCGCCTCCGGAGTCCCGCACGTGGTGGCCTGGCCCGAGCACGGCGGTGTGGACGACCGGCGGCACTGGCACAAGGCGTGCTGGAACGCGAAGGACCGCCGCACCACGCGGGTGCAGCGGTCCCGTAACGCGCCGAGATTCTGAGGGCCGGGGCGGGACTCGCGCGGACCGCGGATCCCGGACGGCCTCACACGTCCCGCTTCTCCAACAGCAGCCAGGCGCCCGCGAAGGCCGCCGCCACCAGGCCGAGGGCGATCCACAGGGGATCCCAGCCCGAGGGGCCCGTGTCGGTGAGCGAGCCGGAGTAGAAGACGCTGAGCTGGTTCGGGATCGAGTACTCCAGCAGGAACTTGCGGATCGAGTCCAGCGACTCCGCGACCATGAAGATGGCCACCACCAGCGGGGCCAGCACCAGCCCGATCATCAGGGTGATGGCACCCGCCGAGTGCCGCAGGATCGAGCCGACGACGAGCGCGAGCACACCGAGCAGCGCGATGTAGAGGCTGATGCCGACCGTGCCCTTGAACCAGTCCGACCCGGTGGGGGACTTGGCGCCGTGGCCGCTGAGCAGCCCCATGTCGATGAACGCGACGAGCGTGGCGGACACGAAGGTGACGGCGAACGTCAGGAGGAAGAACACGATCGACTTCGCCGCGAGCACACGGGTGCGGCTCGGGCAGGCGGTCATCGTGGTCCGGATCATTCCGGTCCCGTACTCCGACGCGGTGGTGAGCACGCCCAGCGTGTTCACGCAGATGCTGCCCAGCATGAGCCCGAACAGGCCGATGCCCAGCGGGTTGCTGCCCCGGATGCTCTCCGGGTGGCTCGCGAAGACCAGCCCGAGCAGCAGTCCGAGGCCGAACACCAGCAGGACGAACACTCCGAGCGTCCACAGCGTGGAGCGCAGCGAACGGATCTTCGTCCACTCGGAGGCGATGGCGTGCCCGAGATGGGCCTGGGTGACCGGGATCGGCGAGGTGTAGGTCGGGTACGCGGAACCGGGCGTCTGCTGCCAGGCGGGTGCGGCGGCCTGCGGCATCGGGGGCTGGGGCGTGCTCATCGGGCGTCCTCGGACGTGGTCGGGGCGGGGGCGCTCGCCTTGTCGAGCGGCGTCGAGGGCTCGGGAGCGGCGGCGGGGGCGGGCGGCGCGGCCTGCTGCGCGTACGGGTTCGGCTGACCCGCGGCGGGAGCACCGGGCGCGCCGGGAGTGCCGTACGGACCCGGTGCGGCCTGCCCGGGCTGAGGGGGCATCGCGAACGGTTGACCGCCCTGCTGGGGCGGCGGCGGGGCGTACCAGCCCGGTTGGCCCTGCCCCGGAACCGGCATCGGAGGCTGGGCGCCGGGCGGCAGCGGCTGCATCAGTCCGGCCTTCTGGTCGATGGTGGAGCGGTAGTCCACCGCGCCCTGCGTCATCCGCATGTACGCCTCCTCCAGGGATGCCTGGTGGGGCGACAGCTCCCACAGCCGTACGTCGGCCTCGTGCGCGATGTCGCTGATGCGGGGCAGGGCCAGCCCGGTGATCCGCAGCGCCCCGTCCTGCTCGGGCAGGACGTGCCCGCCCGCCTCGGTGAGCGCGGAGGTCAGCTTCTCCCGCTGCTGCGGCTCGGTGTCGGGGGTGCGGACCCGGGCGAAGTCCGCGGAGTTCGCGGAGATGAAGTCCTTGACGCTCATGTCGGCCATCAGCTGCCCGCGCCCGATCACGATCAGGTGCTCGGCGGTGAGCGCCATCTCGCTCATGAGGTGCGAGGAGACGAAGACCGTACGGCCCTCCGCCGCGAGCGCCTTCATCAGGTTGCGCACCCAGAGGATGCCCTCGGGGTCCAGTCCGTTGACCGGCTCGTCGAACAGGAGCACCTGGGGGTCGCCGAGCAGCGCGGCGGCGATGCCGAGCCGCTGGCCCATGCCGAGCGAGAAGCCCTTGGAGCGCTTGCGCGCCACGTCCTGGAGGCCGACCACGCCGAGGACCTCGTCCACCCGGCGGGCCGGGATGCCCGAGAGCTGGGCGAGGGAGAGGAGGTGATTGCGCGCGGTGCGCCCGCCGTGCACGGCCTTGGCGTCCAGCAGCGCGCCGACCTGGCGCGGGGCGTTCGGAAGCCTGCGGAACGGATGGCCGCCGATCGTCACGTGCCCCGCGGTGGGGTTGTCCAGGCCGAGGATCATCCGCATGGTCGTCGACTTACCCGAGCCGTTGGGCCCGAGGAAGCCGGTGACGGTACCCGGCCGCACCTGGAAGGAAAGGTTGTACACGGCTGTCTTGGCGCCGTAGCGCTTCGTCAGGCCGACTGCCTCGATCATTCTCCGCACCCATCGAAAGGTTCAGGACGTCGGGGCGCACACTGCCCCCGTAAGGGTTAGGAGGATATCCGGGCGCTGACGGTTCCGCTCAAGAGTTCGTAAAGGGCGGCGGGTCGTGATCGGGATCGGGTCAGGCGTCCCGTTCGCGGAGCAGCAGATAGCCCCCTGCCAGCACCACGAGCACCCACAGCAGCATGATGCCGAGACCGCCCCAGGGCCCGTACGGCGTGTCCTCGCCGGCCTGCGGCGGCAGCACCCGAAGGATCCTGCTGCCCGCCTGGTCGGGCAGGAACCGGCCGATCTTCTTGGTCGCGGAGACGTTGCCCAGGATGTTCGAGATCAGGAAGAAGAACGGCATCAGGATGCCGAGCGAGAGCATCGGTGAGCGCAGCATCGTCGCGACCCCCATCGAGAACACCGCGATGAGCGTCATGTACAGCCCGCCCCCGATGACCGCGCGCAGCACTCCGGGGTCGCCGAGGCTCGCGCCGTGCGCGCCGAGCATGGCCTGTCCGAGGAAGAACGCCAGGAAGCTGGTGACCAGGCCGACGGCCAGGGACAGCGCGGTGGCCACCGTGACCTTCCCGAGCAGGAACGCGCCGCGCCGCGGGACCGCGGCCAGCGAGGTGCGGATCATGCCGGTGCTGTACTCGTTCGACACGACGAGCACCCCGAACACGATCATCGCGAGCTGGCCGAGGCTCATGCCAGCGAAGCTGGTGAACGTCGGATCGATGCCGAACCGGCCGTCCGCCCCCGCGCTGTCGAACTCGCGCCGGGTCAGTGCCGAGATCAGCATGCCGAGCGCGACCGTGACGATCAGCGCGATGGACAGCGTCCACACCGTGGACGCGACCGACCGGATCTTGGTCCATTCCGATCTGAGGACTGCGGCCGCCGCCATGGTCTCAGGATCCCTTCTTCCAGTCGGCGCCCCATTCCTGGCGCGGAGCGGGCCGCGCCCAGGGGTCGTCCGGCGCGTCGGTGTGCGCGTGGTACTCCACCGACTGCGCCGTCAGCCGCATGAACGCCTCCTCGAGCGAGGCCTGTTGCGTGCTGAGCTCATGCAGCACGAGCTGGTGCCGGGCGGCCAGCTCACCGATCGGTTCGGCCTTGCCGCCGTCCACCTCCAGCGCCCCGTTGCCCGCCTCCACCACCGTGATGCCCGCCTGGTGCAGGACGTCGAGCAGCCGTTCCCGCTGAGGGGAGCGGACCCGGACGTACGACCGCGAGTTGCGCGCGATGAAGTCGGCCATGGAGGTGTCCGCGAGCAGCCGGCCCTGGCCGATCACCACGAGGTGCTCGGCGGTGAGCGCCATCTCGCTCATGAGGTGGCTGGAGACGAACACGGTCCGCCCCTGCGCCGCCAGGGACTTCATCAGCGTACGGATCCAGTGGATGCCCTCCGGGTCGAGGCCGTTGACCGGCTCGTCGAACATCAGGATCCGCGGGTCGCCGAGCAGCGCCCCGGCGATGCCGAGCCGCTGGCCCATGCCGAGGGAGAAGCCCTTGGTCTTCTTGCGGGCGACCGAGGTCAGCCCCACGGTGTCGAGGACCTGGTGCACCCGGGAGGAGGGGATGCCGTTGCTCTGCGCCAGGCACAGCAGATGGTGGTAGGCGCTGCGCCCGCCGTGCGTCGACTTGGCGTCCAGGAGGGCCCCGATGTACGTCAGCGGATCGCCCAGCTGGTCGTAGTGCCTGCCGTCGATGCGGACGTCACCGGAGGTGGGGTGATCGAGCCCGAGCACCATGCGCATCGTGGTCGACTTGCCCGCGCCGTTCGGGCCGAGGAAGCCCGTGACGACACCCGGTCTCACGGTGAAGCTCAGGTCGTCGACCGCCACCTTCTCGCCGTACCGCTTGGTCAGCCCCTCCAGCTCGATCATGCGGCCACGGTAGATGCGCCCGAAGCCCCCCGCCACCGCAGTGGCAGAGGGCTTCGCGGATGTTCTCGCGCCGTACTCCCGGCGTTACCGCCGGGTGCCGCGGGCGCCTTCGGGCCTCAGCGCGTCTGCTGCGCGGGGACACCGCGGGTGACCGGCTCGTCCTCGGCGGGGGAGCCCGCGGCGGCGACCGCGGCACCCGTGAGCGTCGCGAGCATCTCGCGGACGTTCGTGAGCTGCGCGTTGATGGAGTCGCGACGGTTCGTCAGCGCCGCCAGCTCGCGCTCGGACTCCGAGCGGATGCGGTCGGCCTTGGCGTTGGCGTCGGCCACGATGTCCTCGGCCTGGCGCTGGGCCGTCTCCACCGTCTGGCGGGCGCGGCGCTCGGCGTCCGTGCGCAGCTTCTCGGCCTCCAGGCGCAGCTGCTCGGCACGGTGCTCGATCTCGGCGAGGCGCTTCTCCGCCTTGGCCTGACGGGAGGCCAGGTCGCGCTCGGACTGGTCCCGGCGCTTGGCCAGGTTCGTCTCGAAGTCGGCGGCGGCCTGAGCGGCCTTGGCGCGGGTCTCCTCGAAGAGGGCGTCCGCCTCCTCGCGCTTGGACTGCGCGTCCTTCTGGGCGTCCGAGCGCAGCTGGGCGGCATCGCCCTGGGCCTTGTCGACGATCCGGGAGCCTTCGTCCTCCGCCTTGGCCTTGCGCTCGGCGGCGAACGACTCCGCGTCGTTGCGCACCTGCTGGGCGGCGGACTCGGCGAGCTCACGGTGCTGCTCGGCGGCGCGGCGGGCCTCCTCGCGCAGGTCCTTGGCCTCTTCCTCGGCGAGGCGCAGGATCTTCTCGACCCGAGCGCCGAGACCCGCGTACGACGGCTCCGCGTCGGTCACCGCGGCCTGGGCGTTCTGCGTCTCGAGGTGGAGCTCCTCGATGCGCTTCTCCAAGGCGGTGATACGGGAAAGTGCACTGTCACGGTCGGAGACGAGCTTGGAGATCCGTTCGTCCACCTGAGCGCGGTCGTACCCACGCCGCACAAGCTCGAAGCCGTAGGGGGAAGTGTCGCTCATGGGGTTCCTGTCGAAAGAGACCGGTGAGGTGATAGGGGAATCCTAGGGGCCGATGCGGCGTGTCATCGAGCGGATACGTGTTTGATCTGGAGAATGACACTCCTTTCGGGTGGCTGACCTCGGGAGGGCTTGCCAGGACGCGGATCACCTCCTGGCAAGCACAGAATCGGCCCCTACGGCTACCCCTCTGACGTCTTGCCACCCGAACGGGGCGGACCCACGGTGGCACCGGCCTTGACGCCGCCGTCCTTGCCGGCGCCGGGGGTCTCGAAGGATTCCAGAGCCTCCAGGACGTCCTGGACCCGCGAGATCTCCACGTTGATGTCCTCGCGGCGGCGCACCAGGATCTCCAGCTCCCGCTTGCCCTCCTCGACGGCCTCGCGAGCCTCGCCGATGGCCTCGGCCTTGATCTTCTCGGCCTCGGCGACCAGGGTGGCCTTCTTCTGCTCGGCCTCCTTCAGCAGCCCCTCGGCCTTCTTCACCGCGGCGATGCGGACCTTGCCCGCCTCCGAGTTGGCCTCGGAGACCAGATCCTTCGCCTGGGCCCTGGACGTGGCGAGCTGCTCCTCGGCGGCCTTGACGAGCGCGTCGCACCGCTCGCCCGCCGTCTTCATCGCCTCGGCGGACTCGCGGCGCGCCCGCTCGTGCAGTTCCTCGATCTCCCGTGTCATACGGTCGCGCAGCTCCTCGGCCCGCTCCCGGATCTGGGTGGCGTCGCGGCGCGCGCCCACGAGCAGCTCGTCGGCCTCCTTGCGGGACCGCTCCACCAGCGAGTTGCGCTCGACGGTCGCCTCGGAGACCAGCCGGTCGGCCTCGGCGCGCGCGGCGCCCACCATCGTGTCGGCCTGCCTTTCGGCGTCGGCCGTCGTCGTGCGTGCCGTCGCCTGCGCCTCCGCGATCAGCTTGTCGGCCTCGGCCGCGGTCTCCGTGATGAGGGTGTCGACCTGCTCGGCCGCCTCGGAGCGCCGCTTGTTGGCGTCCCCGCGCGCCTCGTCCAGGGTGCGCTCGGCCTCCTCGCGGGCGGCGGTCAGGAGCCGCTCCGCCTCCGCCTCGGCGTCGGCCTTGACCCGCTCGGACTCGGTGTGGATCCGCTCGGCCTGCCGGCGCGCGGAGCCGACGGTCTCGGCCGCCTCGGCCCGAAGCCGCTCGGCCTCGCCGACCGCCTCGGTCACGATCCGCTCGGACTCGGCCGCGGTCTCGGTGGTGAGCCGCTCCGCCTCGCTGCGGGCCTCGCCGATGAGGGCGTCCGCCTGCGCGGCCGCGTCCGACCGGATGCGGTTGGCGTCCTCCCGCGCGTCGGCACGGGTGCGCGAGGCGTCCTGCTCCGCCGTGGCGATGGTGTCGGAGGCCTCCGTCCGCACCCGCTGGGCGTGCTCGGACGCCTCCGAGCGGACCCGCTCGGACTCGGCGGCGGCCTCCGCCATCGCACGCTCCGCGAGCGACTTCGAGGTCTCCGCCTCCTCGGCGGCCTCCCGCCGCAGCCGGCTCGCGTCCTCGGAGGCGCGCTCGCGCTCGGCATAGGCGTCGGAGCGGACGCGGTCCGCCTCGTCCTGCGCCTCCGTGCGCGTGCGCTCCGCCGCGTGCTCGGCGGCCGAACGCAGCCCGGTGATCTCCTCCTGCGCCTGCTCGTGCAGCCCGGACACGGAGTCCCGCACCTGCTGTGCGTGCTGCTCGGCCGCCGACACCATCTCGGTGGCCCGGCGATCGGCCTCCTCCACCAGGCGTACGGCCTCGGCCTGGGCTTCCTCGACCCGGGCGCGCGCCACCGCGAGCAGTTCCTCGCTCTGCTCCCGGGCCCGCTCGCGCTCCTGGTCGGCGTCCTGGCGCGCGGAACCGAGCAGTTCCTCCGCCTCGCGGCGGCGGCGTGCGGCCTCCTCCTGGGCGGCGGCGAGCGTCTCGGTGGCCTCCGCGCCCAGCCGCTCCGCGGCCGACTGCGCCTCGGCCCGCACGCGGTCCGCGGTGTCCTGGGCCTCCGTCTTGAGCCGCTCGGCCTCGGCCGCGGCGTCCGAGCGCAGCCGTACGGCGACGGCCTCGCCCTCGGCACGGGAGGCGGACGCGTCGGCGGCGGCCTCGGTGCGCAGCCGGTCCGCCTCGGTCTCGGCCTGCGACTGCAGGGTACGGATCCGCTCGGCGGCCTCCGAGCGCAGCCGGTCGCTCTCCTCCACGGCCTCGCGGCGGATCCGCTCGGCCTCGGCGCGGGCCTCGTCCAGGGCCTGCTCGGCGGAGGCGAGCCGCTGCTCGGCCTCGCTCTGGAGCCGGGTCAGCTCCTCGGCGGCCTCCGCGCGGCGGGCCTCGACGGCACGCTCGGTGTCCTCGCGCAGGGTGCGGGCCGCCTGCTCCGCCTCCTCCTTGAGCGCCTCGGAGCGCTCGACGGACTCGTCGCGGTGCCGCTCGGCCTCCTGACGGGTGCGCTCCAGGGTCTCCTCGGCCTGGCGGCGCAGCGTCGAGGCGCGCTCGATGGCCTCGGTGCGCACCTTCTCGCTGTCCGCGGTGGCCGACGAACGCATCTCGTCCGCGTCGGCCTTGGCCCGGGCGAGCAGCTCCTCGGCGGTGCGCGCGCCCTCCTCGATCTGCTGGACGGCCTCCTTGCGCGCCTCGGCCCGGATCTTCTCGCCCTCGGCGACCGCCTCGGCGCGCAGGCTCTCGGCCTCCCCGCGCAGCCGGCGGGCCTCCTCCTGGAGCTCGACCGTCTTGGCCCGGTACTCCTTGGTGTCGTCCTTGGCCGTGCCCTTGAGCTCCTCGGCGATGTCGTGCGCCTCGGCGCGCAGCCGGTCCGCCTCGGTCTCAGCCTCCGTGCGGATCCGCTCCGCCTCCTCGGCGGCGGCCTTGGTGGTCGCCTTGGCGTCCTCCGACGCCTTGGTGAGCACCTCCTCGGCGGTGCGCGCCGTCTTGGCGAGCTGGGAGGCGGTCTCCTCGGCCGTGACGTTCCGCGCCTTCTCGGCGGCCTCGGCGAGGATCTTCTCCGCCTCGGCCTTGGCGTCCGCGACGGCCTGCTCGGCCTCGGCCCTGGTGCTCTCGGCCTCCTTGGTGGCCTCGCCGACCAGCCGGGCGACCTGCTCCTTGGCGGTGCGGGTGCGCTGCTCGTTGGTCGACTCGGCGGAGCTGAGCGCCTTGGCGGCGGCCTCCTTCGCCTCGGCCACGACCTTGTCGGCCTCGGTACGCGCCTCGCGCAGCGCCGTCTCGGCCTCGGCCATCCGCTGCTCGGCGGCCCGGCTCAGCTCGGTGGACTGCCGGCGGGCGGTGTCCGCCTCGCTCGCGGAGGTGGAGCGCAGCTGCTCGGCGTGCTCGGTGGCCTCCTGGGCCTGGGTGGACGCGGCGTTCAGCAGCCGCTCGGCGTCCGTGCGGGCCCGGCGCAGGATCTGGTCGGCCTCGGCACGGGCGGCCTCGGAGTCGTCCTGGAGCCGCTGCCGGGCCTCGGTCGTGATCCGCTCCGCCTCGGTGCGGGCGGCGGCGAGCGCCTGCTCGGCCTCGGCACGCGACTCGTCGACGAGGCGACGGGCCTGCGTCTCCGAGCGGGCACGCAGCTGCTCGGCCCACGCCACGTTCTCGTTGACGTGCGACTCGACGGTCTGGCGGCGCTCGGCCAGCTCCTGGTCGAGCTGCTGGCGCCGGGTGACCGCCTCGGAGTGCAGCTCCGCCTGGAGCCGAGCGGCCTGCTCGGCGTGCTCCTGGAGGATCCGCTGGGTCTGGGCGCGCGCCTGGCTCAGCTCGCGCTCGGCATCCGCGCGCAGCTGGTCCGCCTGCACCTGCGCGGTACGGAGCATCTGCTCCGCCTGATAGCCGATGTCGGCCCCGTCGTAGGCGGGACGGGTCATCAGGGTGCGGCGCGCCTCATGCAGCTTGGCCCGCAGCACCTCGACCTGGTAGCCGAGATCCTCGGCGTGCTGGATCGCCTTTTCCCGCTCGGTCTTCAGCCGCTCCATCTCGGCCTCGAACCGAGAGAGGTGGTCGACGTCAGCCGCCGGCTCTCGCTCCTGGCGTTCGTAGCCCCGCACTCCGCGGTCCCATCCGTCCCCTGGTCGCAAGCTTCTCCCAACGAGCTCCGTCCATCCGCCCGGACGGGGCCCCCGGGGAATGGTGTCAGATCGAAGGCGGACCATGGGCTCGCGCCCACCCGCTCGTCCCCCCGAAACCCGGACCCCGGCCTCGGATCCCGTGCTCGGACGGGACCCGGTCGCCCTGCTGGAGCGGCGACCGCTCCCAACCCTACCGGCCCTTATGTACGGGAGTCAGTGCTCAGGCGACTCAACCGCCGCCGATGTGACCAGTTCTGTGAGAACACCGTGGCAGTCCTTGGGGTGCAGGAAGGTGATGCGCGACCCCATGGAGCCGGTCCGCGGCTCCTCGTACAGCACGCGGACGCCCTTGTCCTTGATCGCGGCGGCGTCCTGGTCGACGTCCGCGGTGCCGAAGGCGATGTGGTGCACGCCCTCGCCGTTCTTGGCGAGCCACTTCGCCACCGTGGAGTCCTCGCGGATGGGTTCGAGCAGTTGCAGGTAGGAGGCGCCGCCGTCGCCCGTGTCGTTGATCTTCAGCATGGCCTCGCGGACGCCTTGCTCCTCGTTGACCTCGGTGTGGAACACGGAGAAGCCGTAGGTCGAGGTGTAGAACTCGACGGTCTTCTCGAGGTCGAAGCAGGCGATCCCGATGTGGTCGATTCGCGTCAGCATGGTGTTAGTGCACAGCTCCGGAGGTGGTTACGCAACGTGCGCGCGATCACACCGACGGCTTGATGACGGGGCGCTCCACCGCTCAGTACATTCGAGGTAAACCCTCGTTCACTCCTCGGCTGTGCAGGCCGGTAAGGGGATCGCAGCTCATGTCTGGAACGAACAGCACGACCTCCGTCATCGTCGCGGGTGCGCGCACCCCGATGGGACGGCTGCTCGGTTCGCTGAAGTCCTTCTCCGGAGCCGACCTCGGTGGCTTCGCCATCAAGGCCGCCCTCGACCGTGCGGGGATCGGCGGTGACCAGGTGCAGTACGTGATCATGGGGCAGGTGCTGCAGGCCGGGGCCGGGCAGATCCCGGCGCGTCAGGCGGCGGTCAAGGCCGGCATTCCGATGAACGTACCGGCGCTGACCATCAACAAGGTGTGCCTCTCGGGTCTCGACGCCATCGCGCTCGCCGACCAGCTCATCCGCGCGGGTGAGTTCGACGTGGTCGTCGCGGGCGGCCAGGAATCCATGACCAACGCTCCCCACCTGCTGCCGAAGTCCCGGGACGGCTTCAAGTACGGCTCGGTCCAGATGCTCGACGCGATGGCCCACGACGGCCTGACCGACGCCTTCGAGGGCGTCGCCATGGGCGAGTCCACCGAGAAGCACAACACCCGCCTCGGCATCAAGCGCGAGGAGCAGGACGAGATCGCCGCGCTGTCCCACCAGCGTGCCGCCGCCGCCCAGAAGAACGGCCTGTTCGAGGCGGAGATCACCCCGGTGGAGGTGCCGCAGCGCAAGGGCGAGCCGGTCCTGTTCAGCAAGGACGAGGGCATCCGCGGTGACACCACCGCCGAGTCGCTCGGCAGGCTGCGCCCGGCCTTCAGCAAGGACGGCACGATCACGGCCGGCTCCTCCTCGCAGATCTCCGACGGCGCCGCCGCGGTGGTCGTGATGAGCAAGGCCAAGGCGCAGGAACTGGGCCTGGAGTGGATCGCGGAGATCGGTGCCCACGGCAACGTGGCCGGCCCGGACAACTCGCTCCAGTCGCAGCCCTCGAACGCGATCGCGCACGCCCTGAAGAAGGAGGGCCTGCAGGTCGCGGATCTCGATCTGATCGAGATCAACGAGGCGTTCGCGGCGGTCGCGGTGCAGTCAATGAAGGACCTTGGAGTTTCCACCGAAAAGGTGAACGTCAACGGCGGTGCCATCGCCCTCGGTCACCCGATCGGCATGTCCGGCGCGCGGCTGGTGCTCCACCTGGCGCTGGAGCTGAAGCGGCGCGGCGGCGGTGTCGGCGCGGCCGCCCTGTGCGGTGGCGGCGGCCAGGGCGACGCGCTGATCGTCCGCGTGCCCAAGGCCTGAACGGTGCCCCTGTACCTCGTCCCCACCCGAACGGAGCTGTGATGCAGGACGTCTCCTCGCTGGTCGCCCAGGCCAGGGAAGGCCGGCCCCGGGCCGTGGCCCGGCTGATCTCGCTGGTCGAGGGGGCGTCCCCGCAGCTCAGGGAGGTCATGGCGACGCTCGCTCCGCTGACCGGCGGGGCGTACGTGGTGGGCCTGACGGGCTCGCCCGGCGTGGGCAAGTCCACGTCGACCTCGGCGCTCGTGAGCGCCTACCGCAAGCAGGGCAAGCGGGTCGGCGTCCTCGCCGTCGACCCGTCCTCGCCGTTCTCGGGCGGGGCCCTGCTCGGTGACCGGGTCCGGATGTCGGACCACGCGTCCGACCCGGGTGTGTACATCCGCTCGATGGCCACGCGCGGCCATCTGGGCGGCCTCGCCTGGGCCGCCCCGCAGGCGATCCGCGTGCTGGACGCGGCGGGCTGCGACGTGATCCTGGTGGAGACCGTGGGTGTCGGTCAGTCGGAGGTCGAGATCGCCTCCCAGGCCGACACCTCGGTGGTCCTGCTGGCCCCCGGGATGGGCGACGGCATCCAGGCCGCGAAGGCGGGCATCCTGGAGATCGGTGACGTCTACGTCGTCAACAAGGCCGACCGCGACGGGGCGGACGCGACCGCGCGCGAGCTGAACCACATGCTCGGGCTCGGCGAGTCCCGCGCCCCCGGGGACTGGCGCCCGCCCATCGTGAAGACGGTCGCGGCGCGCGGGGAGGGCGTGGACGAGGTGGTGGAGGCGCTGGAGAAGCACCGGGCGTGGATGGAGGAGCACGGGGTTCTCACGCAGCGCCGGCGGGCGCGGGCCGCGCACGAGGTGGAGACCATCGCGGTGACGGCTCTGCGGGAGCGCATCGGCGACCTGCATGGCGACAGCCGCCTCGGCGCGCTCGCGGAGCGGATCGTGTCGGGCCGGCTGGACCCGTACCGCGCGGCGGACGAACTGGTCGCGGAACTGACCCACGCGTGAGGGGGGCGCCGTCTTTTGCGCAGTTCCCCGCGCCCCTGATCAGGGGGCTTGCGGCGCGTTGTCGTGCGCGGGTGAGTCGTGGTTGCCCGCGCAGTTCCCCGCGCCCCCAAAAAAGCGCACGCTGATCCGCACTGGACCGCGGACCTCAGGCACCGCGAGGAACGGCGCGACCAGCCACGACCCACCGGCAGGGGACCATGCACCTCAACTCCCCCGATCAGGGGCGCGAGAAACGGCGCGAGCAACCACGACGCACCCGCACCGGACCGCGGACCTCAGGTGCCCTGATCAGGGGCGCGGGGAACGGCGCGAAACCCACGACGCACCCGCACCGGACCGCGGACCTCAAGTCCCCCGATCAGGGGCGCGGGGAACTGCGCGGAACGATCGGCCCCCGAGCGGAGCGCTACGGCTTGCCCCGCTGCCCCCTCAGATGCTCCGCGATCGGCAGCAGCGACTTCTCCAGGCGCTCCAGATCGTCGGGCGACAGCAGGTCGATGAAGTGGCGCCGCACCGAGGCGACATGGTGCGGCGCGACCTTCTGCATCGTCTCCAGCCCGTGCTCCGTGAGGACCGCGTACAGCCCCCGCCGGTCGGACTCGCAGTTCTCCCGCCGTACCAGGTCCGCGTTCTCCATCCGCGTGATCTGGTGCGAGAGCCGGCTCTTGGACTGAAGGGTCGCGGCCGCGAGGTCGCTCATGCGCATGCGCATGCCCTCCGACTCCGAGAGGTTCACGAGGATCTCGTAGTCGTTCATCGTCAGGCCGAACGGCTGCAGATCCTTCTCGAGCTGGTACGTCAACAGCCTGTTGACCTCCAGGTGGGTGCGCCAGGCGCACTGCTCCGCATCGGTCAGCCAGCGCGTGGCCGTCTCGGTCTCCATGAATGAAGTCTACCTAAAAGGTTGAAAGGCGTACTAGTGAGGGGTTGCGTGACTGTGCGCACACGTTCGATGTCACACTCCGCAGACTACCGCTCACAACCCGAAGCGACGCTGGAGGTCCCCCAGCTGTCCGGGAAGGCGCGGTGCCCCCGGCTGCGCCCCGTGGGGACCGGACGCCCCGCCGGCCGGCACCCCCGGCTCCTGCGGAACGGCTCCCGTGAGCTGCTCGGCCATCAGGGTCTCCGAGGACTGGAGCAGCACCGTGCCCGCCCCGACGAACTCGAACTGGTGCTCCTCCCCGGAGGCCCCGCCGAGCCCCGTCATCGCACGTAGACCGCCCCATACGCCGGTCAGGTACCCGTGGTCGTAGTGGTGGCACGGGGAGGGGCAGTCGGCCCAGCCGACCAGGGCCTGCGGGTCGACCCGGATGGGGGGCTCCATGAACACCACCGGGCCGTTGGACGCGGCCACGAACTTCCCGGTTCCGATCAGGGTCAGAAAGCCGGGGATGATCGACTGCTTCAGCGACAGACTTGGCTGAAAAGCGAGCAGATTGCCGGAGCGAATGGTCAGATTGCCCTCGTCCAGGTCATAGGAATTGACGTCGAAGGCCCGGTCCGCGAGCAGCATCTTGCCCGAGCCCTCCGCCACCACCCAGTCGGCGGCGTGCAGTGGCGAATGGAACGACGTCCGCACGATCCGGTCGAGGCGGCCGTGTCCGACGCCGTTGAACTCCATCGAGCCGTAGTAGGCGATCATCTTTCCCTTCTGCAGGAACCACCGGCTCCCCTTGAGCTCCACGCAGAAGGTGTACTTGTTCACGTTGTCGTCGCACGGCAGGGTCATCGGGTCGTGGACGACCGGGCCGCTGCCCGGGTAGGCGGTCACAGTTTCTCCTCCGAGGCCTGGACGTACACCGCTCCGCTGCCGGTCAGCTCCAGCTGGAACGCCTCGCCGGAACCGCGGCCCACCATGTCGCGCCAGCCGAGCGCCGTGGAGAGCTTGTTGCGCACGTCGCCGTGATGGGCGACATACGCCTGGGGGTCGACGTGCACCGGGTGCTGCGGGGTGATCGGCACCTCGAAGACCCCGCCGTGCGCCATCACGGCGACCGCGCCGTGCCCCGTGAGGGTGGTCGTGAACAGGCCCTGGCCCGTCACCTGGCCGCGGACCAGGCCCATGACGCCGCCCTGCGAACCCATGAACATCGTCCCCTGCTGGAGGGTGCCCTCGAAGGCGAGCAGGCGGTCCGCCTCGACGTACAGGGTGTCGCCGGTCAGCGCGATCACCTGGATGTGGTGGCCGCCGTGCCCGAACAGCACCGTGCCGCTGCCCTCGACGGTCATCAGCGGCGTCGCCTCGTTCGCCACGCGGCGCCCGATCATCGACATGACCCCGCCCTGGCCGCCCTGGACGTTGGGGGTGAAGGAGACGTCGCCCTTGTAGGCGAGCATCGCGCCCCGCTGGCTGAACAGCCGCTGCCCCGGCACGACCGTCGCCTCGATCATCTTCGAGTTCACCTCGCGGAAGGCCATGTCACACATCCCCCGCGATCGTGTTGCGCTCGCTCGGCTGCACGTACACCAGACCGTCCCCCTCGAAGCGGATCTGGAAGGCCTCGCCGCCGCCCTCGCCGAGGACGGTGCGGAAGGTCACACCCGACTGGAACGACTGCCGCAGGTCCCCCTGGTGCGCGATGTACGCCCCCGGGTCGACGGTCAGCGGGTACGAGGCGCTCACCCGCAGCACCACCGCCGGGCCGTCGGACATGATCGCCGCCTGCCCCCGGCCCTCCACGGTCGTGGTGAACAGGCCGTTGCCCTGCGAGGCGCCGCGCAGCCCGGTGAACGTCGTCCCCGTGCGCAGCCCGGCGTCGGTGGCGAGCAGATTGCTCGACTCGACGTACAGCTTGTCCCCCTCGAGGCGCACGAGGTTGATCTCACTGGCCCGGTCCGCGAACCAGCACGTCCCGTGCCCCTTCACCTCCATCACGGTCATCTGCTCACCGGTGAGCCGCCGGGTGACCATTCCCCGGAGCCCCTCACCGCCCCCGGTGAGCTTCTTGAAGGCCATCTGCCCGTCGTACGCGACCATGGAGCCGTTCTTCGCCTTCACGGCGTCCCCGGTCATGTCGACGGCCAGCACCTTGCTGCCTTGGAGTCGGAACATCGCCACGGGGCGAAGGTACGGCAGGGTGGGCGTGGCGGACAGGGCCGCGCGGCGGACACGCCCCGCGGGGAGCACCCCCGTGCCCCGTCCGCCCCGGGCCTGATGCCACAATGGGCGGGCGCTTGTGCGCGCGTTCACAAACCGGTGGACGTCAGCGAATCTCCCACCCGAACCACCCGAAGGTGCCCCGTGGACATAAAGACCGCCACCGCCCTGCGCCGGCTTCGCCTGATCTCGGCCCCCGAGGCCGTCTCCTTCCTGCTCCTGCTGATCTGCTCGGTCCTCAAGCGCACGACGGACTTCAACGCGGTGCCCGTCATGGGCATGATCCACGGGATCCTCTTCGTCCTGTACGTGGTCTTCTGGGCGGACGCCTGGAACCGCACCAAGTGGTCCCCGCGGACCGCCGCCCTCTACTTCGTGCTTTCCGTGCTGCCGACCGGCGGCTTCTTCGCGGAGCGGAAGCTGCGCCGCGAGGCCGAGAGCGCGGTCATCGCCGCGCGCGCCCGCAAGGAAGGCGTGGTGGGCGCGTGATCGTCGCCTTCTCCGTCACACCGCTGGGCGTCGGCGAGGACGTGGGGGAGTACGTCGCCGACGCGGTCAAGGTCGTCCGCGCGTCGGGCCTGCCGAACCGCACGGACGCCATGTTCACCTCCGTCGAGGGCGAGTGGGACGAGGTGATGGACGTCGTCAAGCGGGCCGTGGCGGCGGTCGAGGCACGCGCCCCGCGCGTGTCCCTGGTCCTGAAGGCGGACATCCGCCCGGCCGTGACCGACGGCCTCACCTCCAAGGTGGAGACGGTGGAGCGGCACCTGTCCGGCGGGTGAGCGTCGCCTTCCCGCCGAGGCGCGGAGATGCCCGGCGCCGCTGAAGTCCCTGCCCCGCACCACCACACCCAGCGGCTCCGCGTCCGGCACTTCCTGGAGCACCCCCCCACGCCGTACCTGGCGTGGACAGCAGCGGCATGCGGGCGACCTCGAACCCTTACCGCGACGGGCCGCCGTCACGTGGTGGCGTGCGAGAGGGCACAATGCACTCGACCGGACACAGGGGGACGGGGGTGGAGAGGTCATGCGGACCGGCCTGGAGCTGAAGGCGGACGGCGACGGCTTCGCGGCGCGGCTCAGCCCGCACGCGGCGGGAGCCCTCCGCGAGGCGCTGAGTTACGCGCAAGCCTCCTCGGACGCCTCCCTCGCGGTGCTGCTCGGCAGCGGCCGGGCCGTGGTCGAAGGGCTCCTGGAGCGGTTGCGGGGTCCGCACACGCAGCCGCTGGAGCTGCGGTGCACGCCCGAAGAGCTGCACACACTGCTCAGCGCGCTGACGCACGCGCCCACGCAGTTCGTCTCGCCCGACGGCCTTTTCTTCCAGGAGCCCTTCGCCATCCGGCTGGGCTTCTTCCGGGAGAACTTCGACGCCTTGGCGCGGGCCATCAGCAATGCCGTGTTCCACGCGTTCGAGGTGCGCTCATGAGGACGTACATCAGGCTGCGGCGCGACGCGCAGGACATCGTCGCGCGCGTCACCCCGTACCAGGCCGATGTCCTCCACCGGGTACTGACGCTGCTGGCCGGCCGCGACACCGCGCACACCGCCCTGGCCGTGCGGGTCGGCGCGGACCGGGAGGCGGTGAGCGGACTGGCCGCCCGGTTCGCCGGCGCGCACGACCGGTCCTTCGACATGCCGCTCACCGTGGCGGAACTGCACGTCTTGCACAGCGCGCTGACCGCCGCCCCGCTGCTGTGTGTGGAGAAGCCGGACCGCCTCTTCTCGGCACAGAGGTTCCACGAGCTGACGGGCAGCTACCGGGAACACTGCGACGAGCTGGCGCTCAGCCTCGCGCGGGAGGCCGCCAGCCTCTGAGGCGCCGTGCCGGAGCCAGCGGGCCCCACGGTCATTCCCGGGAACAACCGCGATCCCCGAGAGGACGCATGATCGAATTCTCCTTCGAGCCCCGAGCGGACGACGTGTCGTGGTCGCCGCGATGGCGGCCGGGAACGACAGAGCTGAACGGCTCGGACTTCTGCCTGAAGTACTTCAAGGCGGACCGGAGGCTCGTCATCCACGGCACGGATCTCAGCGTGCGTATCGCGGGTGAACCCGTTGTCGACTTCGCGCTGCTGCTGGACTACGCGACGCGCACCCTCGAGACCTCGACCGAGGTGACGGTCGAGGCCAGCCTGACCCAGCACAAGTACTCCCTGCGCAGGGACCGGGACAGCGTCACGCTGACGACCCAATGGCCGCAGGGCCGGGTCAGCCTCAGCTGGGACGAGCTACGGCACCTGACCGAGCAGGCGAAGAGTGACGCGGTACGGCTGATCACCACAGCCCACCCGGCACTGCGCGACAACCAGTGGCTGCGGCAGACGGTGGGGTCGCCCCCGATCGCCTAGCGGAGAGGCGCGGAGCCCTGCGGCACCCGTGCAGGGCCGGGGCGGGACAGCACAGCTGTCCCGCCCCTTCCCCTTTTCCGACCGACCGATGGGCGAGACAGGGCTGACCACCATATGACCGCCCGGTAAGGTCGAGCCCGTGCCCAAGCCGCTCAGTCTGTCCTTCGATCCCATCGCCCGCGCCGGTGAACACTGGGCGCAGCGCTGGGGTGCCGTGCCCTCCATGGCCGCCATCACCTCGATCATGCGGGCGCAGCAGATCCTGCTGGCCGAGGTGGACGCGGTCGTCAAACCGTACGGTCTGACGTTCGCGCGGTACGAGGCACTCGTTCTGCTGACGTTCTCCAAGGCGGGCGAGCTGCCCATGTCCAAGATCGGGGAGCGGCTGATGGTGCACCCGACCTCGGTCACCAACACCGTCGACCGCCTGGTGACGTCCGGCCTGGTCGCCAAGCGCCCCAACCCCAACGACGGCCGCGGCACCCTCGCCTCCATCACCGACAAGGGCCGCGAGGTCTGCGAGGCGGCCACCCGCGACCTCATGGCGATGGACTTCGGGCTCGGGGCGTACGACGCCGAGGAGTGCGCGGAGATCTTCGCCATGCTGCGCCCGCTGCGGGTCGCCGCCGGGGACTTCGACGCCGGGTGACGGGCCGGGTGGCGCCCGCGCCCGCGGCGCCGGGGGTGCGCGGTGATCGCCCGGAACCGGCGGTTACGCTCGGACCCATGAAAAAGAGCGTGCTGACCCGCTACCGCGTGATGGCCTACGTCACCGGTGTCCTGCTGGTCCTGCTGACCCTCGGCGTGATCGCCAAGTACGTGCTGGACATGAACGGCGCCGCCGACTTCACCCGCGTGATCGGTATCGCCCACGGCTGGCTGTACGTGATCTACCTGGTCCTCGCCTTCGACCTCGGCTCCAAGGCGAAATGGCCGGTCGGCAAGCAGCTGTGGGTCCTGCTGGCGGGCACGATCCCGACGGCCGCCTTCTTCGTGGAGCGCAAGGTCACCCGCGAGCTGGAGGCGCGCGTCGAGGGCGCCGCGCCGGTGGCGGCCGAAGCGTAGGTCACACCGCCGTACGACACTCGTACGGCGGTCACCCATCGACATTTACTTGGACGTCCTAGTAAATTCGAGGGTATGGACGCTCACGCCATCGAGGAAGGCCGCCGACGCTGGCAGGCCCGCTATGACGCCGCACGCACGCGTGAGGCCGACTTCACCACGCTCTCCGGGGATCCCGTGGAGCCGGTCTACGGCCCGAGGCCGGGGGACACCTACGAGGGCTTCGAGCGGATCGGCTGGCCGGGGGAGTACCCCTTCACCCGCGGCCTGTATCCGACCGGCTACCGGGGGCGGACCTGGACCATCCGGCAGTTCGCCGGGTTCGGCAACGCCGAGCAGACCAACGAGCGCTACAAGATGATCCTGGACGCCGGCGGCGGCGGCCTCAGCGTCGCCTTCGACATGCCCACGCTCATGGGTCGCGACTCCGACGAACCGCGCTCGCTCGGCGAGGTCGGGCACTGCGGGGTGGCGATCGACTCGGCCGCGGACATGGAGGTCCTGTTCAAGGACATCCCGCTCGGCGACGTCACCACCTCGATGACGATCAGCGGCCCGGCCGTCCCCGTCTTCTGCATGTACCTGGTCGCCGCCGAGCGGCAGGGCGTCGACCCGGGCGTGCTCAACGGCACGCTCCAGACCGACATCTTCAAGGAGTACATCGCCCAGAAGGAGTGGCTCTTCCAGCCGGAGCCGCATCTGCGCCTGATCGGCGACCTGATGGAGCACTGCGCGGCCGGCATCCCCGCCTACAAGCCGCTGTCCGTCTCCGGCTACCACATCCGCGAGGCGGGCGCGACGGCCGCGCAGGAGCTGGCCTACACGCTGGCGGACGGCTTCGGCTATGTGGAGCTGGGGCTCAGCCGCGGGCTCGACGTGGACGTCTTCGCGCCCGGCCTGTCGTTCTTCTTCGACGCGCACCTCGACTTCTTCGAGGAGATCGCCAAGTTCCGCGCGGCGCGCCGCATCTGGGCGCGCTGGCTGCGGGACGTGTACGGCGCGAAGACCGACAAGGCCCAGTGGCTGCGCTTCCACACGCAGACCGCCGGTGTCTCCCTGACCGCGCAGCAGCCGTACAACAACGTGGTGCGTACGGCGGTGGAGGCGCTGTCGGCGGTGCTCGGCGGCACCAACTCGCTGCACACCAACGCGCTGGACGAGACGCTGGCACTGCCCAGCGAGCAGGCGGCGGAGATCGCGCTGCGCACCCAGCAGGTGCTGATGGAGGAGACCGGCGTCGCCAACGTCGCCGACCCGCTGGGCGGTTCGTGGTACGTCGAGCAGCTGACGGACCGCATCGAGGCGGACGCCGAGAAGATCTTCGAGCAGATCAGGGAGCGGGGCCTCAGGGCCCACCCGGACGGGCGGCACCCCATCGGCCCGATGACCTCCGGCATCCTGCGCGGCATCGAGGACGGCTGGTTCACGGGCGAGATCGCGGAGTCGGCCTTCCGCTTCCAGCAGTCGCTGGAGAAGGGCGACAAGAGGGTCGTCGGAGTGAACGTGGCCACCGGTTCGGTGACCGGGGACCTGGAGATCCTGCGGGTGAGCCACGAGGTGGAGCGGGAGCAGGTCCGGGTGCTCGCGGCGCGCAAGGCCGCGCGGGACGAGGCCGCGGTGCGTTCCGCGCTCGACGGGATGCTGGCCGCCGCCCGCGACGGCTCCAACATGATCGGGCCGATGCTGGACGCGGTGCGCGCGGAGGCGACGCTCGGGGAGATCTGCGGGGTGCTGCGGGACGAGTGGGGGGTGTACACGGAGCCCGCCGGCTTCTGACGGAGGTTCACACACGTGCGGTCCACCGGCCCTTCGGGGCGGTGGACCGCACGTTTGCGTATGTGATGTCGCTCTCATGGTCACCCTGTGTGAGAGATGTGGTGAAGGCGTGGAGAGGGGGCGGGAGTTGGCTCCGCTCGGTAAACACGCGGGTGGCGCGGTGCGCCTGGGCCACGCCGCCCCTTCCGTGCCGTGACCCCTGGTAACCGGCGAAGGTAAAGGCCACTTGAAGGGCAGGTCAACGGTATGCCTATGGTGTCTGCGGCATCCGGCGGGACCTGACCAGTCCGCTGCGTCGCGACGCCGATCTCGCAGGCACGCTCGGGGGAGTGCCACCTATCCGCATGCAATGCGCCGGTCCTGGTCGCCGTGTGTCCACTCCCCTTGGTGTGCCGTCTCCGTCACCACTCCCAAGGGGGAAGCAGTGCGCATATCAACGCGGTTGGGCAGACCGCCGCGCGGAACGCGAAGACTGCGGCAACGCTTCACGGCTGCGACCGTCCTCGCGGTGTCGACCTCCGTCGTCGCGGGCCTGATCTCGGCCTCTCCCGTGTCCGCCGCACCGCGGGCCGACGAACCGGACACCGGCTTCTACCGCAACAGCGTCGGCGAGCAGATCCGGCTGGACCGCTGCACCGCGGGTGTCGCCCTGCACATCGGCGGCCCGGCCATGAAGGCCAAGGCGATCGAGGGCCTGACCGGCACCGACGCCCAGCTTCAGGCGGTCATCGGAACTCCGGCCAGCTACTACGCCCAGATGGGCGACGCGATGGTCACCGACCGGGATTCCGCGTCGGACTACCTCAAGAACTCGCGGGCACGCAAGGACGCCCTCGAAGCCGCGAACAAGGTCTACGCCCAGTCGTCCTTCAGCGACGACATCACCCTCCACGCGCCGGAGTTCGACAAGTCCATCACCGACTTCACGCTCGGTGCGCGCCGTGAACTCCTCAACCAGTTCGGGCAGGACGGCCACGTCGTCCCCGGCAAGGCCGTCATCGACAAGGCCGCGGCGCTCGCCGAGACGAACAGGGGCAAGGACTCCTGGAACGACCAGGCGTTCGACGACATGCTCAAGGACGCGGGCAAGTCGGACTACCGCGCGACGACAGCCAGCGACCTCGCCTACTACCTGCGCCATGGTGACTACCCCGCCACGGCCCCCGAAGCGGGCAGCGCCGAGTTCCGTGTGGAGGTCGAGGCACTCAAGGGCGCCTTCGGCGCCTGCGACAGCCTCAACCCGGTCGACGCCCGCCGGGTCATGAACCAGGTCGTGCTGACCGCGGGCGCGGAGTGGGAGCAGGAGTACGCCTCCCAGGCCACCCAGCGCGCCACGATCATCAAGGCCGAGTCCGCCGCGTCCAAGGCGGCCGTCGACTCCACCGACGCCATGATCGACTCTGTCGGGCAGGCGTGGCTCGCCGAGCAGATCCTGCTGTGGCAGAAGTACTGGGCCGACAAGCCGGCCAACGACATCCTGCGCCCGGCCAAGAGCGTCTTCGACAAGGCCGGAAAGGACCTGACGAAGGCCCGCACCAACGCCGCCGCGGCCGCCGACAAGGCGGTCAAGCTGGCGGCCGCCGCGAAGACCGCCGCCACGGGCGCGGACACCGCGCAGAACGACGCCTACAAGACCGCCGACTCCCGGCACGAGCCGCGCGGTCGCGGTCTGCTGTACGCGCAGCAGTCCGTCCAGGTGGCAAAGGCGTCCGCCGCCGCGGCCGAGGCGACCTCCCAGGCCGCTCAGGCGGCCTCCAACGCGGCCAAGGCCACCGCGAAGGACACGGCCACCCTGCTCAAGCTGGCGCAGACCAAGGCGCACGCGGTGAACACCGAGTTCCGCCGGGTCGCCGCCGAGGAGGCCGCGCGGCAGGCGAAGAGCGCCGCGGACTCCGCCGAGGCCTATGCCGCCAAGGCCGCCGCGAACGCGACCACGGCGAAGAACGCGCAGAAGACCGCCACCGACCAGAAGGAGATCGCCCGCCAGCAGGCCGACAACGCGGCGGCGAAGGCGGCCACCGCGGAGGTCGAGCGGGCCAACGCCGCCGCCTACCGTGCCACCGCGGCCTCCGAACGGTCGAAGGCCGACGCCTCCGAGCGCAAGGCCCAGGACTTCAAGAACGCGGCGAGCAGTGCGCGCGGCGACGCCGACAGCGCGGCGGGTACCGCGTCCGACAAGCGGATCGCCGCCGAACAGGCCGAGGCGGACGCCGAGTACGCCCGTGACAAGGCGTACGAGGCGGAGCGGCAGAAGAAGGCCTACGAGGCCCGGGCCGCCGCCCTGGAGTCGGCCGCCGCGGCCGCTCAGGGCACGGCCGCCGCCGGGGACGCCAGGAAGGCCGCCACCGACGCCCGCACCGCCGCCGACCAGGCCGCCACCGACGCCGCCGGCGCTCGGGCCGCCGCCGACGACGCGACGACCGCGGCCACGAACGCGCGGGCCGCCGCGACCATGGCGCAGTCGAGCGCGGCCAAGTCCCGCAAGGCCGCGGACGGCGCCTGGGACGCCTACTGGGGCGCGTTCAGCGCGGCGCAGACCGCGCACGCCGCCGCCGCGGACGCGATCGACGCGTCCAAGCAGGCGGCCGCCAACGCCCGGAAGGCCGGCGAGGAGGCCGCGAAGGCCAAGGAGCAGGCGAAGGTCGCACACGACAACGCCGCCGTCGCGCACGACGAGGCGCTCAAGACGGCGACGTCCGCGGCCGAGACGGTGGGCCAGGCGTACGCGACCACGCAGGCGGCGCTCGCCGCCCGCGACGCGGCGGACAAGGCGCGGGCGCCGGCGACCACGGCGATCTCCACGGGTACGCCGTACCAGGAGACCGACTCCGCCGCCGCGTTCGCGGTCCTGTCCGGCCAGCAGGCACTGACCTTCGCGGAGCAGCAGGCCAAGGCGGCCGAGGCCAAGTCGGCCGAGGCGCAGCGCATGGCCAAGGACGCGCAGGCCCTCGCCGACAAGGCGGGCAAGGACGACAAGGCCGCGGCCACGGCGTCGGCGCAGGCGGCCAAGGACGCCTCCCGCGCCGCGACCGCCTTCAAGAACGCGCAGGCCTCGGCACAGGAGGCGCGCACCGCGGCCGACGCGGCGACCAAGCTGGCCACCGAGGCCGACGGCTACGCGGTCAAGGCCGGTGGCAGTGCCGTGAACGCGACGCTGTCCGCGAACAGCGCCGAAGCCGAGGCCGCCGCGGCGGACAACGAGGCCACCGAGGCGGAGCGAAGCGCCGCCGGCGCCCGTCAGGCGGCCAAGGACGCGACGGACGAGGCGGACGCGGCCGACTTCTCGGCCCGCCTCGCGGCGAGCGACGCCGACGGTGCGCAGGACGCCGCCGACAACGCGAACCAGGCGGCCGGAGACGCGCAGAAGGCCGCCGCCCGAGCGGAGGAGGAGGAGCGCAAGCGGCTCGAGGAGGAGCGCCGCCAGGCCATGCAGTCCGGTGACACGGGTGCCACCGGGGTCGACGGGAAGCTGAGCGCGGACGACCGTGCCCTGCTGCTGAAGAGCTGCGGTCAGGCGTGCGTGGACAAGTGGGACCAGGCCAGTGCCGCCGCCACCGCGTCCGTCATCGACTGGATCAAGGACAACGGCGCCAACGTCCTTCTCGAGGTCATCGGCGTCAACGACGCCAAGCGCTGCTTCGGCTCGGGCGACGTCGAGAGCTGCCTGTGGACCCTGGTCAACGCGGCCAGCCTGGTGGCGGTGGTCGGCAAGCTCCCGGCCGTGGCCAAGGCGATCGCGCTGGTCGGCTCGAAGATCGGCAAGTTCTTCGAGGAGGCGCAGTGGGGCAAGCGCGTCCTGGGCCATCTGCGGGAGGTCGTCGCGGCGGCGAAGCGGGAGCCGGACCGGGGCTCGATCCCGATCGGCAAGTCCAGCAACCCCTGTTCGCACGCGGGCGCCGAAGGCTGCAAGAACATCACCTTCCCCTACAAGGGGAGGGACAAGCTCGGCTCCGACGGCAAATACCACCTGAGGGAGGGCGACGCCGAGGTCAAGATCGACAACCCGGCGAACTTCGGTGACACCGTCGGTGACATCGACCTCGTCAAGGACGGTGTCCTGTGGGAGAACAAGACGGCCACGGCCGTTAAGCTCACCGACGAGCAGATGAGGAAGTGGGTGGACCGGCACCTCGGCAAGAAGATCGACAGCTATCGTCGGGCCCGTCCCTACCTCAAGGGATACGAAGGTGCGCCGATCGGCATCCGGTTCGAGGACCCTGCCATCAACACCATCAACCCGGGCATGAAGGCCATCGCGGAAGCGCGCATCAAGGAGCTTCGCGCGGCCAACCCCGATCTCGACATCCGATTCTGGTGGCCGAATTGAGTTACATCTTCACCGTACGCGACAGCGATGAGAACGTATGGGAACCCGCTCTGGCCGTGGGCCAGTTGTTCATGGGGGCGGTGGACGCCCTCAGTTCCCGGATCCTCAAGCTGCCGAGCGGACTCGACGACGTCTCCGGCGACTGGGTGCTGATCGACGTCGCCCAGTACGGGGCGTTCGTCGAAGCCGCTCTCAAGAGGCGGGTCGCCATCAGCCACACGGAGTTCATGTCCCTGCTGGACGGAGTGCTCCCCGTGATGATCATGCTGGCCGACAAATGCGGAGCCGGTGTCGTCGCGGACACTCCGGCGCAGCGCGGCTATCTGGAGTGGGCACGGGACGAGGACAGAGTCCTGCACGGGCACCTCGTGGAACAACGCGACGGCAGCGTCTACTTCTGGGGTCTCGACTGACCTCGTGACACGCGGACCCTGCCGCGGTGCCCTACCCTCCGGCCGGGGCGCGGGGATGCGACGCGTCCCCGCGCCCCGGCCGGTCATTCCGTACGAGGGAGACATGAGAACAACCGTGAAGACGAGGGCCCTCCTCGCCGGCGCCGTCCTGCTCGCCACCGCGGCGTGCGGCAGCGGCTCGGGGACCGGCCACGACAAGGGCGGGAACGAGGGGAGCGCCGCCTCCTCCCCGGCGGGCCACGGCCCGGACGGCCGCCCCGGAACCGGCGGAGCCCCGGCCGACAGGACCGGCAAGCGGCTCGAGGGGGCCGTCGTGGAGGGAACGGTCGCCGGATACAAGGTGGACAAGCCGGCCGCGCGGGACATCCCGCCGGGAGGCGGGTACGAGGTGGACCGCGAGGAGTGCGCGCCCCTCGGCGCGCTGATCGGCGGCCACCTGCCCGGGAAGCCGACCGGGGAGGTGTACCGCACCCTCAAGCCGGCCGACCCCAAGAACGCGACCATCGGGAACCTGTGGCTCTCCGCCTACGGCGGCGACGGCGGCGACCGGGCGGTCGCCGCCGTCGACACCGCCGTCGACGCGTGCAAGGGCTCCTTCAGGACCGCGGGACTGACCTATCACTCGGTCGAGCGCATCGGGTCGGCGGAGTCGGGGGCGGCGGCCTTCCGGGTGACCGGTGACGTGGGCAAGCAGCGGATCGTCATGAACTACCGGGTGGTGCGCTCCGGGGCCGTCGTCGCGAGCTTCTACGGGGTGAACATGCTGCATCCCAAGGACGGGTCGATTCCCGACGCCGTGGTGGACGCGCAGCTCCAGCGGCTCCGCAAGGGCTGATCGCCGAGGCCTGGCGGATGGCTCAGGGGTTCTGCCCCGCGCCCGCCAGGCCCAGCAGCAGGACCCGGGTGAAGTTGCGTACCCACTCCTCGTCGGCGGGGTGGGCGCTCACCAGGGTGCGGTGGACGACCGCTCCGGCCACCATGTCGAAGATCAGGTCGGTGGTGCGCGCCGAGCCCTCCGGGTCCTCCTCGGGGGGCAGCTCGCCGCGTGCCGTCGCGCGCGCCCGGCCCTCCAGCACCAGTCGCTTCTGCCGCTCCACGATCGAGGCGCGGATGCGCTCGCGCAGGGCGTCGTCCCGGGTCGCCTCGGCCACGACCGCCATCAGCCCGCTCTTGGCCTCCGGGCGGTCCAGGATCGCCGCGAGTTGCAGGACCACGCCCTCGATGTCGGCGGCCAGGGTGCCCCGGTCGGGCAGTTCGAGTTCGTCGAAGAGCTCGGCCACCGCGTCCACCACCAGCTCGTTCTTGCCCGCCCAGCGGCGGTAGAGGGTCGTCTTCGCGACCCCCGCGCGGG
The DNA here is from genome assembly GCF_040650555.1 of Streptomyces sp. NPDC048664. Taxonomy (NCBI): domain Bacteria; kingdom Bacillati; phylum Actinomycetota; class Actinomycetes; order Kitasatosporales; family Streptomycetaceae; genus Streptomyces; species Streptomyces sp. NPDC048664. Next base: position 230,813 of record NZ_JBEZHK010000009.1, read on the forward strand.
TCGCGACGTCCCCCAGGGTGAGCTTCGACCAGCCGAGTTCCACCAGGGCCTGCCGTGTCGCCTCCAGGATCGCGGCGTCGGCGGCGGCGCTGCGGGGGCGACCCGTGCGGGGGGCGGGAGTGCGGCTTTGCATGTCGATGACCATATCCGGCCGCGATTGCGGCCATTTCTGGACGTCCTGTGAAGTGGTGAGGGAGATCACCGGGGTACCGGCCACGGAGAGCGCCTCGGACAGTTACGCTACGACTCGTAGCGAAAGCGTGGGTGCCGAACACTGTGTCACACCCGCCTGAGCGATGACCATGTGCGCCGAGTGGGGACTGGGCGCGAACACCGCCGGCCCCGGCCGGCCACCACGATGCTTCTCACGGCGCTTCGACAGCGCTTTTCACAGCGGCCCGCGGAAGGGGGAGGATGTACTCATGCAGCCACGGAACATGTCCATGAGCGGAGTCGTCGACCTCGCCGCGGTGAAGGCGGCCCAAGAGGCCAAGGCGAAGGCGGAGCAGGCGCGCGCCGAAGCGGCCCGCCAGGGCGGCGGGACCGGAGCGGTCTCCCCGGCCGACCTCGTGATCGACGTCGACGAGGCCGGGTTCGAGCGCGATGTCCTGCAGCGGTCCACCGAGGTGCCCGTCGTCATCGACTTCTGGGCCGAGTGGTGCCAGCCCTGCAAGCAGCTGAGCCCCGTCCTGGAGCGACTGGCGACCGAGTACGGCGGCCGCTTCGTGCTCGCCAAGATCGACGTCGACGCCAACCAGATGCTGATGCAGCAGTTCGGCGTCCAGGGGATCCCGGCCGTCTTCGCCGTCGTCGCGGGCCAGGCCCTGCCGCTCTTCCAGGGTGCCGCGCCCGAGCAGCAGATCCGCGAGACCCTCGACCAGCTCGTCCAGGTGGCCGAGCAGCGCTTCGGCCTGACCGGCCTGGCCGTCGACCCCGACGCGGAGCCGGGCGGCGCCGACGAGGCCCCCCAGGCCCCGGCGGGCCCGCACGACGCGCTGCTGGAGGCGGCGGTGCGCGCCCTGGACGCGGGCGACATGGGCGGCGCGATCCAGGCGTACCGCAACGTGCTCGGCGAGGACCCGGGCAACATGGAGGCGAAGCTGGGCCTCGCGCAGGCCGAACTCCTCCAGCGGGTGGGCGCCATGGACGCGCAGCAGGTCCGCAAGGACGCCGCCGACAAGCCGGACGACGCGGCGGCGCAGATCGCCGCGGCGGACCTGGACCTGGTGGGCGGGCACGTCGAGGACGCGTTCGGCCGGCTGGTCGACGCCGTGCGCCGCACGGCGGGGGAGGACCGGGACGCCGCGCGGCTGCGGTTGCTGGAACTCTTCGAGGTCGTCGGCGCCGAGGACCCGCGGGTGACGGCGGCCCGCCGGGCGCTCGCCAGGGCGCTGTTCTGACCTGTTCCTAAACGCCCGGTGCTGTGATGCCCGGGTGAAGAATTCGCTGACAGGGACACATGGCGGCCACGCTTTACCAAATCTTGATAATCGTGGCCGCTGTTACTCCGAGTAAGCCGCGTCCGATGTTCTGACGGCTTCTGTCCCTTCTTCAACCGTTTCGCGATCTCCCTTTGCGCCACGAAGAGTTGCCGGTCGACGCCGGGCCGTCGTGGCGTGGTTATCCGCCCGTTACCAGCGAGTAACGAACCCCCTTGCGGGGGCGGCGAGAATGCACCACGATCGGCCACGCTCGGTCCATCGCCGTACCCGGCAGCCATCCGGGGTCATCGGGTCTTCATGGGTCCCCACCGAGCAGGAGCCGGCGGCAGTGGCGCCGGTTCCTGGGCAGGGGGGTCTCCGCCTCGGCGGAGCCTGTCCGGCAGGTTGTGCGTGATGTGTGTCAGGCGCGACCAGTGGTTGTCGCTCGGGGGTGATCGCCGGTGGTTCGGGCGCGGTTCGTGCCTGCGAGTACAGGCGCTCCCCTTCCGAGGACGTAGCACTTCTCCCATCCCTGCCCGGCTGAGCCGCCGCCCGGGGGCAAGTCAGGGCCAGGAGATGTACGTCCGAGAAGGAGGAAATATGGAGTCCCAGGTGCGTGGCGGGACCAGATGGAAGCGGTTCGCTGTGGTCATGGTGCCCAGCGTCGCCGCCACGGCAGCGATAGGCGTGGCCCTGGCTCAGGGTGCTCTCGCTGCCTCGTTCAGCGTTTCGGGTCAAGAGTTCAAGGTGACGGCGGATTCCCTCACCGGGCAGGGCTTCTCGCAGTACGGCGCGGTCGACTCGGGTTACGACCTCGGCGGCAAGCAGATGGCACACCCTGTCGCGGTCTCGGCCTTCAAGTCGGCGCAGATCACGAAGATGTGCCAGTCGGTCGTCACCAAGGTGCCGTTCATCGGCGATGTCACGCTTCGTCTTGACGCGGGCCCCGACAGCAAGCACCAGGTCGAGGCCGAGAACCTGTACATCGACGTCGACACCCTCGACGCCAATGCCACGTTCCACGACATGAACATCGGTGTCGCGGGCAAGGACCTGCAGTATCAGAAGATGAGCCCCGGTGACCTCCAGGGCTCGACTCCGAAGGCCAACCCGTATGGGTTCGCCCAGGAGGCGTCGTCCGCCGAGCTGACCAACGTGAAGCAGAAGGCGTGGGCCACCACCGCCGGTACGTTCAAGCTCAGCGGTCTGCACATGGCCCTCAACATGGGCAACAACGAGTGCTACTAAGCACTCGTTGACGGGCGGGGGGAGCCGGTGGCCTCCCCCGCCCGTCCCTGCTACGGCCGTGTCTTCACATGCGGCACACATCACCACCACAGCAATGCCGCACCAGGGAGCTGTTTTCCATGAGCGCCGAGACTCCTGCCGCCGCACCCGGTCAGTTCGCGAGCCGAAAGCGGCAGTTCCGTGCCTGGCGGGGCACGAGGCCGTTCTGGGCCGGCCTGTTGGTCCTGCTCAGCGGTATCCCGATCATCTACTTCCCCTACGGGAACCTTCACCTGGGTCACCTGACGCTCGCGATGGGCACCCCGGCCGGCGCGAGTTCCCTGATCATCGGTGCGCTGCTCGTCGTCCTCGGCATCAGCCTCTGGTTCCAGAAGCACGTGCGCGTCTTCGCGGGCGTGGCGGCGATCCTGCTGGGGCTGGTGTCCATCCCGATGGCCAACATGGGCGGCTTCGTCGTGGGCTTCCTGCTCGCTCTCGTCGGCGGGGCGATGGCGGTGTCCTGGGCACCCGGCGCGGAGCCGCAGCCGGAGTCCGCCGCCGAGGCCGCACCGGCTACGGCAGGTGCCCCCGTGGGCCGGGACGGGAACGGGACGGCCGAGTTCAACGACCTGTCAGGAACGAGCCTCACCAAAGAGGCGAACGGGAGGCACAGTGCCGGCTGACGAGGTGACCCGCGGGACGGACGTGGACGCGTCCCGTGCGAGGACCGGGCCGCGTCACGCGGCGCCGAGGAAGCCGCTGTTCACCAGGTTCCACGTGCCGGCCGGCAAGGCCATGGCGCTGGCCGCGATGCCCACCGCGGTGTTCATCGGGATGGGGGTCAACTCCACCCTCGCGCGTGCGGACGACCATCCGGCGGCCAAGAGCCTGACGGCTGACGAATACCAGAAGTGCGTGGAGGCGCTCCAGGGCTCCAAGGACCCGTCCGCCACGCCGAGCGCGTCCGCGTCGACGTCCGACTCGCCGTCCCCGGCGGCCTCGCCGTCGGCGGACAAGGCCGGGAAGGACGACAAGGCCGGAACGGACAAGGCCGGCAAGGACGGCACGTCCTCGGACGCGACGTCGCACGACTCCTCGGACAGCACCGCGTCGTCGGGTTCAGGTCCCGACGACAAGGCCGCCCCCGAGCCGTCCGCGTCCACGTCCTCGACCGGCACCCCCGCGCCGTCGTCCTCCTCGTCGCCGGGCGGCGGAGGCCTGCTGGACGGCATCGGGAAGGCGATCACCGGTGTCCTGACCGGCGGTTCCGGCGACTCCACGGGGGCCGGCTCGTCCGCGAGCGCCACCCCCGCGCCGTCGGCCTCGCCGTCCGGCAGCAAGGACGTGGCCAAGGACAAGGCCGCCGACGCCGCCAAGGACGCGTCCTCCACCGTCAAGGACGCGGCCAAGAAGGCCGCCGACACGGTGGGCAGGACCGCGAAGGACACCACGGACACGGCCACGAAGGCGGCCTCGGACGCCACCAAGGCCGCGGACGACGCCGCGAAGGCGGCCGAGTCCGCCACCCCGAGCCCGTCGGCGAGCTCCAGCGGGACTCCGGAGGGCTGTCCCGCGGCGATCGACGACGAGGGCGGCGTGGAGCCCATCGTGGCCCTGCCCGACTCGCCGTGGCGCCTGGAGGCCAGCTCGCTGAAGCTCGTGGGCGCGGACTACAAGGGCGTCGTGAAGGTGCGCACCGCGAACGGCACCGTCAAGAGGGTCCTCAAGTACGTGATCTCCAACGGCACCGAGATCGGCGACCTGCACCAGCTCGTCGACGGTCCGAACGGCGTGACGTACCACGTCCAGGGCGCCAAGGGCTCGAAGTCGATCATCGACGGCGGCAAGACGGTGATGTACACCGAGAGCATCTCCGGCAACCTGCTCGGTCTGATCCCGCTGACGTTCGACCCGGACCACCCGCCGCCGCTGAACATCCCGCTGATCTACTTCACCCACGTGAAGGTCATCCAGGCGGGCCAGTTCGGCGGGAACCTGCACATCCCCGGTATGCGCCAGTACTCCACCGGCGGGAACTGACCGCCGCACAGACCCTTCCGGGAGCCGCACAACGAGCTGTGGCCCGGTCCCGCTTCCCGCGGGGCCGGGCCACAGCTCTGTGCCGAGGGGGCCTCAGTGGCGCTCGCCGCCGCCCAGGTGGTGGACCCGGACCATGTTCGTGGTGCCGGGCACGCCGGGCGGGGAGCCGGCGGTGATGACCACGATGTCGCCGTCGTTGAACCGCTTGAGCTTCACCAGCTGCTGGTCGACCAGCTCGACCATCTCGTCGGTGGTCTTCACGAGCGGCACGACATGCGGCTCCACGCCCCAGCTCAGCGAGAGCTGGTTGCGGGTGGACTCGTCGGTGGTGAACGCGAGGATCGGCTGGGCCGCGCGATAGCGGGACAGCCGGCGGGCGGTGTCGCCGGACTGGGTGAAGGCGACCAGGCCCTTGCCGCCGAGGAAGTCGGCGATCTCGGCCGCCGCACGGGCCACCGAACCACCCTGCGTGCGCGGCTTCTTGCCCGGCACGAGCGGCTGCAGGCCCTTGGACAGCAGCTCCTCCTCGGCCGCGACGACGATCTTCGACATCGTCGTGACCGTCTCGATCGGGTACGCGCCCACACTCGACTCGGCCGACAGCATGACCGCGTCGGCGCCGTCCAGGATGGCGTTGGCGACGTCCGAGGCCTCCGCGCGCGTCGGACGGGAGTTGGTGATCATCGACTCCATCATCTGGGTCGCCACGATCACCGGCTTGGCGTTGCGCCGGCACAGCTCGATGAGGCGCTTCTGCACCATCGGGACCTTCTCGAGCGGGTACTCGACGGCCAGGTCGCCGCGAGCGACCATGACGCCGTCGAACGCCATCACGACGTCCTCCATGTTCGCCACCGCCTGCGGCTTCTCCACCTTGGCGATGACCGGGACCCGGCGGCCCTCCTCGTCCATGACGCGGTGCACGTCCTTGACGTCGTTGGCGTCCCGCACGAAGGAGAGGGCGACCACGTCGCAGCCCATGCGCAGCGCGAACCGCAGGTCGTCGATGTCCTTCTCGGACAGCGCCGGGACGTTCACCGCGGCGCCGGGCAGGTTGATGCCCTTGTGGTCGGAGATCACGCCGCCCTCGACGACGGTCGTCCTGACCCGGGGGCCCTCGACGGCCAGGACCTTCAGCTCGACGTTGCCGTCGTTGATGAGGATCTGGTCGCCCGCGGAGACGTCGCCGGGCAGGCCCTTGTACGTCGTCCCGCAGATGTGCTTGTCACCCGGCACGTCCTCGGCGGTGATGGTGAACTCGTCACCGCGCACCAGCTCGACCGGACCCTCCGCGAAGGTCTCCAGACGGATCTTCGGGCCCTGGAGGTCGGCGAGGACGCCGATGGCCCTGCCCGTCTCGGCGGACGCGGCACGGACGCGGTCGTAGCGTCCCTGGTGCTCCTGGTGCGTGCCGTGGCTGAAGTTGAAGCGGGCCACGTTCATGCCGGCTTCGATCAGGGCGACGAGCATGTCGTGGGAGTCGACCGCGGGACCGAGAGTACAGACGATTTTCGAACGGCGCATGGGGCGATCCTATCGGTTTGTTTCGGCGCGGAATATTCCGTCTGGCGGAAAATACAAATGGGCGGGTTCGCGCTCAGGCGAGAGGCCGGTCGAATTGAGGTGTTCAGCGCCCAGGGGTCATCGGCGCTCCTTTCCGACCAGTGCGTAGGTCTGCGTCGCGATCTCCAGTTCCTCGTCGGTGGGCACCACGGCGACCGCCACCCGCGCGTGCGCGGGCGAGATCAGCCGCGGCCCGTCGTCGCGTACGGCGTTCAGGGCGCCGTCCACCGCCAGTCCCAGCCCGTCCAGGCCGGCCACGGCAGCTTCGCGCACCGAAACCGCGTTCTCGCCCACCCCGGCCGTGAACGCGACCGCGTCCACCCTGCCGAGTACCGCGTAGTACGCGCCGATGTACTTCTTCAGCCGGTGGATGTAGATGTCGAAGGCGAGCCGTGCCGCTTTGTCGCCCTCGGCGATCCGGCGGTCGATTTCCCGCATGTCGTTGTCGCCGCACAGACCGAACAAACCGCTCCCCTTGTTGAGGAGAGTGTCGATCTCATCCATGGCCATGCCGCCAACGCGTGCCAAATGAAAGATGACGGCGGGATCCAGGTCACCGGAACGCGTACCCATCACCAGCCCCTCCAAGGGGGTGAGTCCCATGGAGGTGTCCACGCACCGCCCGCCCCGGACCGCCGAGGCGGACGCGCCGTTGCCCAGATGCAGCACGATGACGTTGGTGTGCGCCGGGTCCTTGCCCAGGAGCTTCGCGGTCGCCCGGGAGACGAAGGCGTGCGAGGTGCCGTGGAAGCCGTAGCGACGGATGCGGTGGCGGTCGGCGATCTTCGTGTCGATGGCGTAGCGCGCCGCGTGCTCGGGCATCGCCGTGTGGAACGCCGTGTCGAAGACGGCCACCTGCGGCAGGTCCGGCCGCAGTGCCATGGCCGTACGGATGCCCGTCAGGTTCGCCGGGTTGTGCAGGGGGGCGACGGGGATCAGCCGCTCGATCTCGGTGAGCACCTCGTCGTCGATCACGGTGGGCTCGGTGAAGAACATGCCGCCGTGCACCACCCGGTGGCCGATGGCGGCGAGCTCGGGCGAGTCGAGCCCGAGTCCGTCCTTGGCGAGTTCCCCGGCGACCGCCTTGAGCGCCGCCTCGTCGTCGGCGACCGGACCGCTGTGCTCGCGGGTGGCCCCCGTGGCGAGCACCGTGTGCCGCGACCGGGAGGTCTGCTCCCCGATGCGCTCGACCAGGCCGACGGCCAGCCGGGTGCCCGCACCCTCCCGCATGTCCAGCAGCTGGTACTTCACCGACGAGGAGCCGGAGTTGAGGACGAGGACACGGGAGGGGCTCACTGCTCGGCTGCCTTCTGTGCGGTGTTCTGGGCCTGGATCGCCGTGATGGCGACGGTGGTCACGATGTCGGGGACCAGGGCGCCCCGGGACAGGTCGTTGACGGGCTTGCGCAGGCCCTGGAGCACCGGGCCGACGGCGAGGGCGCCGGCCGAGCGCTGCACGGCCTTGTAGGTGTTGTTGCCGGTGTTGAGGTCCGGGAAGATCAGCACCGTGGCCTGGCCGGCCACCTCCGAATCCGGCAGCTTGGTGGCCGCGACACTGGGCTCCACGGCGGCGTCGTACTGGATCGGCCCCTCGATCCGCAGCCCGCCGTCCCGCTCCCGCACCAGCTCGGTGGCCTCGCGCACCTTGTCGACGTCGGCGCCCGAGCCGGACGTGCCGGTGGAGTACGACAGCATCGCCACCCGCGGGTCCACCCCGAACTGCTGGGCCGTGGCGGCCGACTGGAGGGCGATGTCGGCCAGCTGCTCGGCGTCGGGGTCGGGGTTCACGGCGCAGTCGCCGTAGACGAGCACCTTGTCGGCCAGGCACATGAAGAAGACCGAACTGACGATCTTCGCCTCGGGCTTGGTCTTGATGATCTCGAAGGCGGGCCGGATGGTGGCGGCCGTGGAGTGCACGGACCCGGACACCATGCCGTCGGCGAGGCCCTCCTCGACCATGAGCGTGCCGAAGTAGTTCACGTCCGCCACGACGTCGTGGGCCAGTTCGCGCGAGACGCCCTTGTGGGCGCGCAGCTGGGCGTACTTCTCGGCGAAGGTGTCACGCAGCTCGGAGGTGGCCGGGTCGATCAGCTGCGCCTCGCCGAGGTCGATGCCGAGGTCGGCCGCCTTCTTGCGGATGCGGTCCACCGGCCCGAGCAGGGTGAGGTCGCAGACCCCGCGCCGCAGCAGCACCTCGGCGGCGTGCAGCACACGGTCCTCGGTGCCCTCGGGGAGCACCACCCGGCGCCGCTGCGCCCGGGCCCGCTCCAGCAGGGTGTGTTCGAACATCATCGGCGTGATCCGGCCGCCGCTCGACGCGGACACCTTCCCCAGCAGGCCCGCCGTGTCGACGTACCGTTCGAACAGCCCGATGGCGCGCTCCGCCTTGCGCGGTGTGGCCGCGTTGAGCTTGCCCTCCAGGGCGAAGAGCCGGGCGGCGGTGGGGAAGCTGTTCTCGGGCACGGACAGCACAGGGGTGCCCGGAGCCAGCCGCTCGGCCAGGGCGAGGATGCCGTCGCCGGGCACCTCGTCCAGGGTGAGCAGCAGACCGGCGATCGGCGGGTCGCCCGCGCTGTGGGCGGCCAGCGAGCCGATGACGAGGTCGGCGCGGTCGCCGGGGGTCACCACCATGCATCCCGGGGTCAGCGCGCTCAGCAGGTTCGGCAGCATGGCGCCGCCGAACACGAAGTCGAGGGCGTCGCGCGCGAGCCCCGCGTCGTCGCCGAGGATCACCCGCGCGCCGAGGGTCCCCGCGATCTGCGCGACCGTCGGCGCCGACAGGGCGGGCTCGTCGGGCAGCACGTAGCAGGGCACCGGCAGCCGGCCCCCGAGCTGCTCGGCGATCTCGTCCCGGTCCTCGCGCGCCACCCGGTTGACGACCATCGCGAGGATGTCGCAGCCGAGACCGTGGTAGGCGCGGTAGGCGTTGCGCACCTCGGCGCGCACCGAGTCGGCGCTCTGCTCCCGGCCGCCCACGACCGTGATCACGGACGCGCCGAACTCGTTGGCGAGGCGGGCGTTGAGGGACAGCTCGTCCGGGAGCTGCGTGGCGGCGAAGTCGGAACCGAGGACGAGGACGGCCTCGTACTCCCGGGCCACGGCGTGGAACCGTTCGACCAGTGTGGACACCAGTTCGTCCGTGCCGCGCTCGGCCTGGAGCGCGGAGGCCTCCTGGTAGTCCATGCCGAACACGGTCGCCGGGTCCTGGGAGAGCCGGTACCGGGCGCGCAGCAGCTCGTAGAGGCGGTCGGGGTCGTCGTGGACGAGCGGCCTGAACACCCCCACCCGGTCGACCTGCCGGGTCAGCAGCTCCATCACCCCCAGTTCGACCACCTGGCGGCCGTCGCCGCGGTCGATCCCGGTCACGTACACGCTGCGCGTCACGTGTGCTCTCCGTTCCTGCTCTCGGGGCCTTCGACGACGACCGGCACAATTCCCCCCAGACGGATGCACCGAACCCTCTTGACAATACCCTCGCCCCTGGATTAGACGCCCGCCACGAACCGGCACCCGACACCATGCCCGGACCCATCCCCTCAGGGGCGCGGGGAACTGCGCGAATCCCCCCACGGACCCGCACCCGACACCGCACGGAAGCCCCACCGGAAGGGGCGCGGGGAACTGCGCGAATCCACATCGGACCCGCACCTGACACCGTGCCGCGACCCACTCCCTCAGGGGCGCGGGAAACTGCGCGATCGCCACGACGTACCCGCACCCGACATCGCGCGGAAGCCCCACCGGAAGGGGCGCGGGGAACTGCGCGAATCCCCCATCGGACCCGCACCCGACATCGCGCGGAAGCCCACCGAAGGGGCGCCGGGAACCGCGCGAAAGCCGCACCGCCGCCGCCGGCACCGCCGCAGGGACCCGCGCCGTGAAACAATCGAACTGGCTCACAGCTACCGAACAGCAAGCAGGAGACACAGCACGATGCGCATCGGAGTACTCACCGCAGGCGGCGACTGCCCGGGCCTGAACGCAGTGATCCGTTCGGTCGTGCACCGGGCCGTGGCCCAGTACGACGACGAGGTCATCGGCTTCGAGGACGGCTACCGAGGCCTGCTCGAAGGCCACTACCGCACCCTCGACCTGGACGCGGTCGGCGGCATCCTCGCCCTGGGCGGCACCCTCCTCGGCTCCTCCCGCCTGGAGCGCGACCGCCTGCGTGAGGCGTGCGAGAACGCCTCGGACATGATCCGCGACTTCGGGATCGACGCCCTGATCCCGATCGGCGGCGAGGGCACGCTCACCGCGGCCCGCATGCTCTCGGACGCGGGCCTGCCCGTCGTCGGCGTCCCCAAGACGATCGACAACGACATCTCGTCCACGGACCGCACCTTCGGTTTCGACACCGCCGTGACCGTGGCCACCGAGGCGATGGACCGCCTGAAGACGACGGCCGAGTCCCACCAGCGGGTGATGGTCGTGGAGGTCATGGGCCGCCACGCCGGCTGGATCGCCCTGGAGTCCGGGATGGCCGCCGGCGCCCACGGCATCTGCCTGCCCGAGCGCCCCTTCGACCCCGCCGACCTGGTCGAGATGGTCGAGGAGCGCTTCTCGCGCGGCAAGAAGTTCGCGGTGATCTGCGTCGCCGAGGGCGCGCACCCCGCCGAGGGCACCATGGACTACGGCAAGGGCGCGATCGACCAGTACGGGCACGAGCGCTTCCAGGGCATCGGCACCGCGCTCGCCTTCGAGCTGGAGCGGCGCCTGGGCAAGGAGGCCAAGCCGGTCATCCTCGGCCATGTCCAGCGCGGCGGTACGCCGACCGCGTACGACAGGGTGCTGGCGACCCGGTTCGGCTGGCACGCGGTCGAGGCCGCGCACCGCGGGGAGTTCGGCATGATGACCGCGCTGCGCGGCACGGACGTGGCGATGGTCCCGCTGGCGGAGGCGGTCACCGAGCTCAAGACGGTGCCGAAGGACCGTATGGACGAGGCGGAGTCGGTCTTCTGATCCCGCCGCCCGTCCCCGGCGCACCGGGGCCGGCGCCCGGATCGCCGGGCGCCGCGACCGGCACCCACCGGTAGATCAGCTCGGGCCGTCCCACCTGCCCGTACTGCGGGTTGCGCGCCGCCCGCCCCGCCTGGACCAGATGCTCCAGATACCGCCGGGCCGTGATCCGGGAGATCCCCGCCGCCTCGGCGACGCCCGCCGCCGTGAGCCCCTGCTCCCGCTGCCGGAGCACCTCCGTCACCCGTTCCAGGGTCGGCGCGCTCAGCCCCTTCGGCAGGGCCGCCGGGCCGGGCGCGCGCAGCGCCGCCAGCGCCCGGTCCACCTCGTCCTGGCCGCTCGCCTCGCCTTCCGCCTCCCGGAACTCGGCGTAGCGCACCAGGCGGTCCCGCAGGGTCGCGAAGGTGAAGGGCTTCAGCACGTACTGCACCACCCCGAGGGAGACTCCCTCCCGCACCACCGCGAGGTCGCGCGCGGACGTCACCGCGATCACGTCCGCCCGGTACCCGGCCGCCCGCAGCGAGCGGGCCAGCTGGAGACCGTGCGTGTCCGGCAGATGCAGGTCCAGGAGCAGCAGGTCCACCCGTGTCCGCTCCAGCATCCGCCGGGCCTCGGCTCCCGTGCGTGCCGCGCCCACGGCGGTGAAGCCGGGGACCCGTCCCACGTACAGGAGGTGCGCGTCGGCCGCCACCGGGTCGTCCTCCACGACCAGGACACGGATCGGCTCGGTCGTCACAGGGCGCCTCCCGGCTCGGTGCCACCGGCGCCCGGCAGCGGAAGCCGCACCTCGAACTCGGCGCCCCCGCCGTCCCCCCGGGCGACCCTCAGCTCCCCCTCGTTCCGCCGTACCGTCTGGCGCACCAGGGCCAGGCCCAGTCCGCGGCCCGACGAACCGTCCGTCCGCTTGGTCGACCAGCCGCGTTCGAACACCGCCTCCCGGTGTGCCGGGTCCACGCCCGCGCCCGTGTCCGCGACGAGCAGACGAAGCCCCGCACCGTCCGTGCGGGCCGTCACCGTCACCCGCGCGCCCGTCGAACCCTGCGCCGCGTCCATCGCGTTGTCGATGAGGTTGCCCAGGATCGTCACCAGGTCCCGCGCGGGCAGCGACGGCGGCAGCAGCCCGTCGTCGACACGGGTGTCGGTGGCCACCACCAGTTCCACACCCCGCTCGTTCGCCTGGGCCGCCTTGCCCAGGAGCAGGGCCGCGAGCACCGGCTCGTCGACGGCCGCGACCACCTGGTCCGTCAGGGCCTGCGCCAGTTCCAGTTCGGCCGTGGCGAAGTCGGCGGCCTCCTCGGCGCGGCCCAGTTCGATCAGTGAGACGACCGTGTGCAGCCGGTTCGCGGCCTCGTGCGCCTGGGAGCGCAGCGCCTGGGTGAAGCCGCGCTCGGAGTCCAGCTCGCCGGTCAGGGCCTGGAGTTCGGTGACGTCGCGGAGCGTGACGACGGTGCCCCGGCGCTCGCCGCCCCGGACGGGTGAGGTGTTGACGACCAGGACGCCTGTCGCGGTCAGGTGGACCTCGTCCACCCGGGGCTCGCGGGACAGCAGGGCCCCGGTCAGGGGCGCCGGCAGGCCGAGTTCGGCCACCGAGCGGCCCACCACGTCCCCGCGCGCGCCGAGCAGCTCCCGTCCGCCGTCGTTGATCAGGGCGACCCGGAACTGCCCGTCGAGCATCAGCAGGCCCTCGCGCACGGCGTGCAGCGCGGCCTGGTGGTAGTCGTGCATCCGGCTCAGTTCGGCCGCGTTCATGCCGTGCGTGGAGCGGCGCAGCCGGGCGTTGACCACATAGGTGCCGATCGCGCCCAGCGCGAGGGCGCCCGCGGCGACGCCGATCAGCGCGCTCACCTGGTCCTGGAGCCGCGCGCTGATCGACTCGACCTTGATGCCCGCGCTCACCAGGCCGATGATCCGGCCGCCGTCCTCGATGGGTGTCACCGCGCGGACGGACGGGCCGAGGGTGCCGGTGTAGGTCTCGGTGAAGGAGCCGCCGTGCTGGGCGGGCCGGATGTGGCCGAGGAAGCGTCTGCCGATCTGGTCGCGGTCGGGGTGGGTCCAGCGGATGCCGTCCGGGTCCATGATCGTGACGAAGTCGACCCCGGTGTCGTCCTGGACGCGCAGCGCGTACGGCTCCAGCCGCGCCGCCGGATCGCCGCCGGCGACGGCCTGCCGCACCGAGGGCGCGTCGGCGACCGAACGCGCCACGGCCATGGCCTGCCGCCCGGCCGCCTCCCGCGCCTGCCCCCGGTCGCCGACGTAGGTGAACAGGGCGTACCCGGCCACGAGCACCGCGATCAGGACGGCCTGCATCGCGAAGAGCTGTCCCGCGAGGCTGCGGGGTCGCGGGAGGCGGGGCGTGAACATGCGGCCAGTGTCCCCCGGCGCGCCGGCGTGAACTCAATGAACGCAAGGGTGACCGCGGTCACAGGCCGGGCCATAGTCGGGCCGACCCCCGGACGTGAGCCGCACGCCGGTGACGCCGACGAAGACGTCGAGGAGGCAGCCGTGACGACGACGGCATCCGCCGTACCCCCACCCGCACCCGCACCCGCCGGACGACGGGACCGCACCCACTACCTGTACATCGCGGTGCTGGTCGCGGTGGCCCTCGGTATCGCCGTGGGCCTGATCCGGCCCGATGCCGGGGTGGCGCTGAAGCCCCTGGGCACGGGCTTCGTGAACCTGATCAAGATGATGATCTCTCCGATCATCTTCTGCACGATCGTGCTGGGCATCGGTTCGGTGCGCAAGGCCGCGAAGGTCGGCGTGGTCGGAGGGATCGCGCTGGGCTACTTCCTGGTGATGTCCCTGGTCGCGCTCGCCATCGGCCTGGTCGTGGGCAACGTCCTGCACCCCGGTGCGGGGCTGCACCTGACGGACGCGATCAAGCACGCGGGCCACGCCCAGGTGTCCGCCGACGCGCTCCCGCCGGTCGACTTCGTGCTCTCCATCATCCCGACGACCTTCGTCTCCGCCTTCACCACGGACCAGGTCCTCCAGACGCTCCTGGTGGCGCTGCTGGCGGGGTTCGCGCTCCAGGCGATGGGCTCGGCCGGGGAACCGGTGCTGCGCGGTGTCGGACACGTCCAGCGGCTGGTCTTCCGGATCCTGTCCATGGTGATGTGGGCGGCTCCCGTCGGCGCGTTCGGTGCCATCGCCGCGGTGGTCGGGTCGGCGGGCGTGGACGCGCTCAAGAGCCTGGCCGTGCTGATGCTCGGCTTCTACGTGACCTGCTTCCTGTTCGTCTTCGTCGTCCTCGGTGCGGTGCTGCGCGTCGTCGCCGGGGTCAACGTGCTGGCGCTGATGAGGTACCTGAGCCGGGAGCTCCTGCTGATCCTGTCGACCTCGTCGTCCGAGTCCGCGCTGCCCCGGCTGATCGCGAAGCTGGAGCACCTCGGCGTGAGCAAGCCGGTGGTGGGCATCACGGTGCCGACCGGGTACTCGTTCAACCTCGACGGCACCATGATCTACATGACCATGGCGTCGCTCTACATCGCCGACGCGCTGGGCACGCCCATGTCGCTGGGCGAGCAGATCCCGCTGCTGCTCTTCCTGCTCGTCGCCTCCAAGGGCGCGGCGGGCGTCAGCGGCGCCGGTCTCGCCACGCTCGCCGGCGGCCTCCAGTCGCACAAGCCCGCCCTGGTGGACGGCGTCGGTCTGATCGTCGGCATCGACCGCTTCATGAGCGAGGCCCGCGCCCTGACGAACTTCGCGGGCAACGCCGTGGCCACCGTGCTGATCGGCACCTGGACGAAGGAGATCGACAAGGACCGCGTCCGGGAGGTCCTCTCCGGCCGCCTGCCCTACGACGAGACGGCGACCTCGGACGAGCACGGCCCCGGCACCGCGGTCGACGTCCCGGAGCAGGGCACCGAGAAGCAACCGGCCGACGCCTGAAAACCGCCACCGGGCGCCGTCTCGGCCGCCGAAGCCGCTGTTCCCCGGTGCCGCTGCGGCACCGGGGAGGGCGCACCCCTGGTGGTCTCGCCGGGAGCCCGCGTGCGCACGGCGGCGCATGATCGAGCGCAAGCCGTCGGGCGTCAGCGGTGGCGGCGCGCGTGCGCGCGTGGCGGGCGCCCCGGGCTGCCTCCAGGGGCGGCGTGGCGCTCAGTCGTTCACTGCTTCAGTGCCGAGACCAGTTCGGCGGCGTGGGAGGCGGGCACGCCCGCCGTGGACAGCAGGGCGACCGCGGCGGAGGGGCCCGCCTCCCGCGCGTCCAGCAGGCCGTCGTTCACGGCCTCCATCAGCGCGAACAGCATCTGCTCATGCACGTACGCCAACGCCTGCGGCGGCAGCGGCGAGACGAACACTCCCTCGTCGAGCCCCCGGGCCAGCGTCGCCGCGCACGCCTCACGGACCGGGGTGAGCCGCTCGCGGATGCCCTGCACGGTGACGCTGCGCTGGGCGAGCGCGACGAGTATCCGGTAGCGGTCGGCGATCTCCCACACCGCGAGCGCCGAGCGAGCGACGGACCGGGCCGGGTCCGCGAGGTCCAGGCCCGTGGCCTGCGCCGCGGCGACCGCCTCCACCGCGCCGTCGACCAGGGTGCTGATCAGCGCCTCGCGGCTCGGGAAGTGCCCGTACACCGTGCGCCGGACCACGCCCGCGGCCCGGGCGATCTGGTCCATGGACGCATCGGGGTCGCGCAGCAGCTCGCCGAGCGCGACCTCCAGAATGCGGCGTCTGTTGGTGTCGGCGCGGCTGGCGCTCCCCGTGGTCATGGCTGCCATTGTGCACGGCCCGCGGCGCTGACCCCGTGCGTCTCCATAGAGCCTCCACCTTCCTGATTTGCACAGTGCTGTGCAGTCACGTAGATTGCACATCACTGAGCAATTGCACGATGCTGTGCAAGTAGAGGGCATCGAAGAAGAGGAAGAAGGCCGCGACCCCATGCGTCTCGTCATCAACGAACCGGTCGAGAGGATGGACCGCCCCTACGCACGCCGCTGGTGGGCGCTGCTCGTCCTCTGCCTGAGCCTGCTGATCATCGTGATGGCGAACACGGCCCTCACCGTCGCCGCGCCCGACATGACCCGGGACCTCAAACTGTCCAGCGCCGACCTGCAGTGGGTCATCGACGGCTACACGGTCCCGTACGCCGCGCTGATGCTGCTGCTCGGCGCGATCGGTGACAAGTACAGCCGGCGCGGCGCGCTCGCCCTCGGACTGCTGGTCTTCGGCGGCGGCGCCGTCTTCGGCTACCTCGCCGACAGCGCGGCCACCGTCATCGCCGCCCGCGCGGTCATGGGCACCGGCGCCGCGCTGATCATGCCGGCCACGCTCTCGCTCCTGGCCGCCACCTTCCCGCGCGCCGAGCGCGCCAAGGCGATCACCCTGTGGACCGCCACCGCCGGACTCGCCATCGCCGCGGGTCCGCTGGTCGCCGGAGCGCTGCTGAAGAACCACGGCTGGTCCTCCACGTTCCTGATCAACGTGCCGATCGCGGCCCTCGCGCTGATCGCCTCCTTCGTCCTCGTGCCCCCCTCCCGGGCCGCCCACCATGAGCGGATCGACTACGTGGGCGGGCTGCTCTCGGTCGTCTGGATCGGCTCCCTCGTCTACATGATCATCGAGGGCCCGCACTTCGGCTGGCACGCCAAGGCCGTCACCGCCGCCGTGGTCGCCGCGGTCGCACTCGCCGCGTTCGTCGTCTGGGAGCTGCGCCACCCCCGCCCGGTGCTGGACGTCCGCCGCTTCGGCAACCGCCGCTTCGCGGGGTCCAACCTCGCCGTCGCCCTGTTCTTCCTGGCCGTCTTCGGCGCCTTCTACTTCCTCACCCAGCACCTCCAGTTCGTCCTCGGATACGACGCCCTGGCCACCGGCGTGCGGATGCTGCCGCTGGCCGGAGCGGTCTTCGTGGGCTCGGCGCTGACCGGGTACCTCACCCCCCGGGTGGGCATGAAGATCACGGTCACCGCGGGCATGGTCGGCGGCACGACGGCGCTCGCGCTGCTGACCCGGGTCGACTCCGGCTCCACCTACGGCGACTTCGTCCTGCCCCTGGTGATCCTGGGCCTGGCGATCGGCCTCGCGCTCTCGCCCTGCACGGACGCGATCATGGGCGCGTTCCCGGAGTCGGAGCTCGGCGTCGGCGGCGCGGTCAACGACACCTCGCTGGAACTCGGCGGCTCCCTCGGCATCGCCCTCCTCGGCTCGGTGCTGTCCAGCTCCTACTCCTCGCATCTGACGGACGCGGCGAAGGGCAGCGGACTCCCGGCCGGCGCCCTGGACACCGCGCGGGACTCGGTCGGCTCGGGGTACGGGGTGTCCCAGGCCGTCGCCGCCAAGGCCCAGCAGCTCGCGGAGCAGGCCGCGCACACCGCGAACGCCCGGCAGGCGGCCCAGCTGAAGGAGCAGGCCGGGCAGCTCGCCCACGGCGCGCGGCAGATGGCCGACGGGGTCGGCGCGTCCTTCGCGGACGCGGTCTCCCACACCAGCCTGGTCGGCGCGGTGATCCTCGGGATCGGCACCGTCCTGGTGGGTGTCCTCCTGCCGCGCGGGGGGCGCCCGGCGGACGACGTCGAGGAGCCGGGCGAGGACCGCGCGCTCGCGGACGCGGCGTCCCGCTGACCGCCGGACGCCCGCCCCGCCGGCGCAACCGCCCGCCGGGTGTCCGCGTCTGGACCTACGTGCACTAACGTGCCCTGCCGTGCCGGTCTCGACCGGTGCGGCAGGGCACGGCACGTTCGGAGATCCACCTGGGAGGCACGGGGGCATGAAGATCGACTGGGACCGGCGGACCTGCGCACGGCGTGGGCATGCGACGTACGCGCCGGACGACCCCCGACTGAGGGCCCGCCTGCACGCCCGGACCGCGCTCGGCGACGCGTGGCGCTGTCTGCGCTGCGGCGACTTCGCCCTCGGCGAGCCGCAGAGTTCGGGACCGGCGGACGACGCGCCGCTCGTGCCGCGCGGCAAGGTGCTGCGCGACCTGTTCATCCTGCGCTTTTTGGCCCTGGAACGTGCCGTGCGCGGGGTGTTCATCGTGCTGGTCGCGGTGGCCGTGTGGAAGTTCAGCAACAGCCAGGACGCGGTACGACGGCTGTTCAACGAGTACCTCGACGTGCTCCGTCCCGTCTTCCGGCACTTCCACTACGACCTCGACCACTCCCCGGTGGTCGGCACCATCCAGAAGACCTTCGGCTACAGGCACTCTACGCTCCTCCTCGTCGCCACGCTGCTGCTCGCCTACGCGCTGATCGAGATCGTCGAGGCGGTCGGCCTCTGGTACGCCAAGCGCTGGGCGGAGTACCTGACGGTGGTCGCCACCGCGGCCTTCCTTCCGCTGGAGGTCTACGAACTCACCGAGCACATCAGCGGCCTGAAGATCGCGACCCTGGTCCTCAACGTCCTCGCCGTCGTCTACATCGTGGTGGCCAAGCGGCTGTTCGGGGTGCGGGGCGGTCGAAAGGCGTTCGAGGAGGAGCGGCACAGCGCGTCCCTGCTGGAGGTCGAGGAGTCGGCGGGCCTGGAACACAGCCGGGCGTGACGCCCACCGGACCGTGATCATCCCGTGACGGCCCGAAGTGGCGTGCGCCACAGCCAGCCGGCGCACGCACCTGATGGGCTGTCCGGATGTCCCGTAGATCCCTCACCGCCTTACTCCTGGCGGCCTGTGCGGCTTTGACCGCCTGTCAGGCCGCGGGCACCGCCGACGACCGCGGCGGCGACGACCGCGGCCTGAACGCGTTCGCCTCCCTTCCGTTCGCCGACTACACCATCGACGAGGCCGGCGCCCGGAAGATCCACACGGCCGGCTGGGTCCTCGCCCGGTCGTGCATGGACGGCCTGGGGTTCTCCGGGTTCACCACCCTGGACCCGGCCTCCCTCGGTGACGGGGACCCGCTGCCGCAGGGCGGCCCGGACGCGGTCGACGCCCCGGACGTCGGCACGGGGGACACGCTCTACGGTGTCGACGACCCGGACACCGCGGCGACGCGCGGCTACCACCAGCCGCCCCTCGCGCGCGGGCCGCGGTGGGTGCGGGACCAGTACGAGGCCCTCACCGGGCTCGTGGGCGAGGGGCGCCCGCGCACGGCGCACGGCCACCGGATCCCGGAAGGCGGCTGCCTGGGACAGGCCAGGAGGACGATCTACGGCGCGCCCCCGAAGGAGTACGCGCTCGGCGGCCTGAAGATGAGCGACTACGAAGCGCTGACGACCACCCTCACGGTCCAGGCCTTCTCCGCGTCGCAGAAGGATCCCGTCCGCAGGAAGGCCGACCGCGCGTGGTCGCGCTGCATGGCGGAGGCCGGGCTGCGCTACGCCTCGCCCTACGACGCCGCCTCGGACCCGCACTGGGGCACGGATCGGCCCTCCCCGCGGGAGAAGAAGACCGCCACCGAGGACGCCCGGTGCAAGCGGGAGACCGGCTACGTCCGCACCGCGCACGCGGTGGACGTCCGCTTCGAGAAGCGGCTCGTCGCCGGGCACCGGGCCGAGCTCGAACACCAACGCGACCGCGACCGGGCCGCCGTGGCCAGGGCCGCGGGCATCATCAGCCACGGGTAGGGCGCCGACCGGCCCGCGCCCTTGCCACGCCAAAGAGAAATCCCCCGAGGGAATTGCCCTCGGGGGATTTCTCTGCGTATATTTGATGGTTCGCGACTTCATAATGAAATGGTCGCGGTGAAGTCCACTGACCACAGTATATGCGGGCGGGAGCCGAATTGTCAAACACCGGAATTCCAGACGATGAATTGCGGCGCGAGCAGGAATTCATCGACGGGCTGTACGCGCGCGTGGACGCGCTGCGCGGTGAGACCGAGGCATCCGTCACCGACGCGCTGGCGCAGGGCGACAAGCCCATGCAGGCACGACTGGAGCGGGACATCCTCGTCGCCGAACGCTCGGGGCTGCTCGCGGCGCTGGACGCCGTGGACGGCTCGCTGTGCTTCGGCCGTGTCGACCTGGCCTCCGGGCAGAGCCACCACATCGGCCGCATCGGGCTCAGGGAGGAGGACGCGGAGCGCACACCGGTCCTCATCGACTGGCGCGCGGACGTCGCCCGCCCCTTCTACCTGGCCACCGGCCACACCCCGATGGGCCTGCGCCGCCGCCGGCACATCGCCACCGAGGGGCGCCGGGTCACCTCCCTGCACGACGAGCTCCTGGACCTGAGCGACGGCGAACGCACCGGCCACGAGGACCCGGCCGGCGACGCCGTACTGCTCGCCGCGCTCGACTCGGCCCGCACCGGCCGGATGGGCGACATCGTCCAGACCATCCAGGCCGACCAGGACCGCATCATCCGCGCCCCGCACCGCGGCGTGCTGGTGGTGGAGGGCGGCCCCGGCACCGGCAAGACCGCGGTCGCCCTGCACCGGGCGGCCTATCTGCTCTACGAGCACCGGGAGCTGCTCGCCCGCCGTGCCGTCCTCATCGTCGGCCCCAACCCGGCGTTCCTCGGCTACATCGGCGAGGTGCTGCCCGCGCTGGGCGAGACCGGCGTGCTGCTGGCCACCGTCGGCGAGCTGTTCCCCGGCGTGCGGGCGACCGCCACCGACACGGCCGAGGCGGCGGCGGTCAAGGGCCGCGCGGCCATGGCCGACGCTCTGGCCGCCGCCGTACGCGACCGGCAGGCGCTGCCCGACCCGGTGATCGCCATCGCCCACGACCGCGAGGTCCTGATGCTCGACGACGGCCTGGTCAAGGTCGCCCGCGAGCGCACCCGCGCCACCGGGCTGCCGCACAACGCGGCACGCGAGCACTTCGAGGGCCACGTCCTCAACACGCTCACCGACATGGTCGCCGAACGCGTCGGCACCGACCCGTACGACGGATCCAACCTCCTCGACGCGAGCGACATCACCCAGATCCGCGACGAACTGGCCGACAACCCCGAGGTCTGGTCCGCGATCGACCGGCTGTGGCCCCTGCTGACCCCGCAACGCCTGGTCGCGGACTTCCTCGCCGAGCCCGAGGGCCACCTGTGCGACGAGGACGCAGCGGCCGTCCGCCGCCCGGTCACCCGCGCCTGGACCACGGCCGACGTGCCCCTGCTCGACGAGGCGGCCGAACTCCTCGGCGAGGACGACCGGGTGGCCAGGGCCCACGCCGAACGCGAACGGGAGACGCAGGTCGCCTTCGCGCAGGGCGTGCTGGACGTGTCCTACGCCTCCCGTACCTACGAGTTCGAGGACAAGGAGGAGGACGACCCCGACGGCTCCGAGGTGCTGTCCGCGCACGACATCATCGACGCGGAGCGGTTCGCCGAGCGGCACGAGGAGGCGGACCACCGCAGCGCCGCCGAGCGCGCGGCGGCCGACCGTACCTGGGCGTTCGGGCACATCATCGTGGACGAGGCGCAGGAGCTGTCGCCGATGGCGTGGCGCCTGCTGATGCGGCGCAGCCCGACCCGCTCGATGACGCTGGTCGGCGACCCGGCGCAGACGGCGGAGGCGAGCGCGGCCGGCTCCTGGTCCGAGATCCTCGAACCCTATGTGTCCAAGCGCTGGGAGCACGCCCGCCTCGGCGTCAACTACCGCACCCCGTCCGAGATCATGGACCTGGCGGCCGCGGTGGTCCGGTCCGCGAACCCCGCCTTCCAGCCGCCGAGTTCGGTACGGTCCACCGGCGTACGGCCATGGGCCCGTGCCACGGACGACCTGCCCGGCGCGGTGGCGGACGCGGTCGGCGAGCTCTCCTCGGCCGCGGGCCGTCTCGCCGTGATCGCACCGCGCGCCCTGCACCGCTCGCTGGCCGCCCGTCTGGACGGTGTCACGGCGGGTGCCGAGCCGGACCTGACGCACCCCGTCGTCCTGCTCGACGCCCGCCAGTCCAAGGGCCTGGAGTTCGACACGGTCCTGGTCGTGGAACCCGCCCACTACGGCACCAGCGACCTCTACGTCGCCCTCACCCGCGCCACGCAGCGGCTGGGCATCCTGCACAGCGAGCCGCTGCCGCGAGGGCTCGCCGGGTCCGTGTAGCGGCCGGCCCGCCGCGCCCGGGAACCGCCGCCCCGCGGACGGCCGTTCCCGGGCGCGGGGCCGGGCGGGGGAGGCGCCGGACGGTCATGCTGGTGTGAGCCAGAGGGTGGTGAGTGGGGGGAGGGTGAGGTGGAGGGTGGCGGGGTGGTTGTGGTGGGGGGTGGGTTCGGGTTTGAGGGGGTGGGGGTGGTGGGTGCCGGTGCCGCCGTAGTGGGCGTGGTCGGTGTTGAGGGTTTCGTGCCAGGCGGGGATGTGGTCGGGGACGCCGATGGGGTAGTCGTGGCGGACGACGGGGGAGAGGTGGGTGATGGCGAGGAGGGGGGTGCCGGTGGTGTCGTGGCGGAGGAAGGCGAGGACGTTGTCGTCGGCGGCGTCGCTGGTGATCCATTGGAAGCCGGTGGGGTGGGTGTCGAGTTGGTGGAGGGCGGGGGTGGTGCGGTAGTGGGTGTTGAGGTCGCGGACGAGGTGGCGGATGCCGGCGTGGTCGGGGGCTGCGGGGTAGGTGGGGTCCAGGAGCCACCAGTCGGGTCCGTGGGTGGGTGACCATTCGGCGCCCTGGGCGAATTCCTGTCCCATGAAGAGGAGTTGTTTGCCGGGGTGGGCCCACATGTGGGCGAGGTAGGCGCGGTGGTTGGCGCGTTGCTGCCACCAGTCGCCGGGCATTTTGGAGACGAGGGAGTGTTTGCCGTGGACGACCTCGTCGTGGGAGATGGGCAGGACGTAGTTCTCGGTGTGGGCGTACACCATGGAGAAGGTCATGTCGTGGTGGTGGTGGCGGCGGTGGACGGGGTCGTGGCTCATGTAGCGGAGGGTGTCGTGCATCCAGCCCATGTTCCATTTGAAGCCGAAGCCGAGGCCGCCTTGGTCGGTGGGGCGGGTGACGCCGTCCCAGGCGGTGGATTCCTCGGCGATGGTGATGACGCCGGGGCAGGTGCGGTAGACGGTGGCGTTCATCTCCTGGAGGAAGGCGACGGCGTCGAGGTCGGTGTTGCCGCCGTAGGGGTTGGGGGTCCATTGGCCGGGTCGGCGTGAGTAGTCGAGGTAGAGCATGGAGGCGACGGCGTCGACGCGCAGTCCGTCGATGTGGAATTCCTGGCACCAGTAGAGGGCGTTGGCGACGAGGAAGTTGCGGACTTCGCGGCGGCCGTGGTCGAACTCGAGAGTGCCCCAGTCGGGGTGGTGGGCGCGCTTAGGGTCGGCGTGTTCGTACAGGGGGCGTCCGTCGAACTCGGCCAGGGCCCAGTCGTCGCGGGGGAAGTGGGCGGGGACCCAGTCGATGAGGACGCCGATGCCTGCTTGGTGGAGGGTGTCGATGAGGTGTTTGAGGTCGTCGGGGGTGCCCAGGCGGGAGGTGGGGGCGTAGAAGCCGGTGACCTGGTAGCCCCAGGAGCCGCCGAAGGGGTGTTCGGCCAGGGGCATGAACTCCACGTGGGTGAAGCCGAGGTCGGTGACGTAGGCGGTGAGTTGCTCGGCGAGTTGGCGGTAGGTCAGGCCGGGTCGCCAGGAGGGCAGATGGACCTCGTAGATCGACAGGGGTGCCTGGTGGGCGGGGGTGTCGGCGCGGTGGGCCATCCACTCCTCATCGCCCCAGGTGTGGGTGGACTCGGTGACGATCGAGGACGTGGCGGGCGGGACCTCGGCGTGGCGGGCCATGGGGTCGGCGCGCAGGGTCAGGGTGCCGTCGGGGCGGGTGATCTGGAACTTGTACAGCTCACCGGCACCGATCCCGGGCACGAACAGTTCCCACACCCCGCTGGATCCCAGCGACCGCATCGGGTGCCCGGTCCCGTTCCAGAAGTTGAAACTCCCGCACACCCGTACTCCGCGGGCGTTCGGCGCCCACACCGTGAACCGGGTCCCTGACACCCCGGCATGCGTCATCACCCGCGCCCCCAACGCCCGCCACAACTCCTCGTGACGCCCCTCACCGATCAGATGCAGATCGAGGTCACCGAGCGCCGGCAGGAACCCGTAGGCGTCCTCGGTGTCCTGGACCGTCCCCTCGTACTCCACGAGCAGCCGGTAGGAGGGCACGTCCCGCAGCGGGAGCAGCGCCGAGAAGAAGCCGTCTCCGTCGTCGTGCAGCGTGGCCCGCAGCGGGCCGGCGAGGGCGGTGACGGAACGCGCGTAGGGCCGGAAGGCGCGCAGCGCGATCCCGTCGGGCACCGGGTGCGCGCCGAGCACCGCGTGCGGATCGTGATGGGTTCCCGACAGCAGCCGGTCCCTGTCCTCGGGGCTCACGGCGGCCGCGTCGGTGGCGAGGGTCTCGCGGGCGGTGTCCGCGGCGTCCCGTGCGGCGGGGATCAGCGGCTCGGGTCCGGCCCCGGCCCGCTGATCCACGGTCTCGGCGACGGGCGTGGCGGCGGTCGCGGGGGCCTTCTCGGCCGCGGTCCGCTTCGCCGCCTTGGCTGTCGCCCTGACCGGGGCCTTCTTCACGGCGGCCTTCTTCACGGCGGCCTTCTTGGCCCCGGCCTTCTCCTTCCTCGCCGCCGTCTTCTTGGCCCCGGCCGTCTCCCTCTTCGCCGCCGTCTTCTTCTCCACCGCCTTCTTCTCGTCCGGCGTCGTCTTCCTGGCGGGCTTCCTCACGCCGGTCTCCTGCTCACCGGTGCTGTTCTTCTGCGTGTTGTCCTCGGACGGGGGACGCGGGCTCACGGACGGGGCCTCCTCGGCAAGGTGGTGGATCAGGCGGGCGGATCAGGGGGTGGCGTCGGCGGGGGCGGAGAGCCGACGTATCGCCGCCATCGGCACCGCGAGCCACTCGGGCCGGTGCCGGGCCTCGTAGACGACCTCGTACACGGCCTTGTCGGTCTCGTACGCCCTCAGCAGAACCGGTTCGGTCCGCGGGTCGCGCCCCGCCACCTCCGCGTATCCCGCGCAGTACGCGGCACGGCACGCGGCGGCCCACAGCGGGGCCGAGGGCAGTACGGAGTGCGAGGCGTAGTCGAAGGAGCGGAGCATCCCCGCGATGTCGCGTTCCACCGGTTGCGGCATACGGCGCTCGGCCAGCGGCTTCGAGGGCTCCCCCTCGAAGTCGATCAGCGACCAGCCGCCGTCGGGTGAGCGCAGGCACTGCCCCAGGTGGAGATCCCCGTGGACACGCTGGGCGGTCCACACGCCCCCTTCGGTGGCGAGTGCGGCCAGCGCCCGGAACGAGGAGCGCAGCCCGGGGACGTAGGGCCGCAGCGCGGGCACGGCCTGAGCCGCCGCGTCCAGGCGCTCCGACATGCCCTCGGCCAGCAGCCCCGTCTGGACGTGCCCCAGGGTGACCGTGGGCAGGGCGCGCCCCAGGGCCGTGTGCACCTCGGCCGTGGCCCGGCCGAGCGACCGTGCCTCGGGGGTGAAGTCCTCGCCCTTGGCGAGCATGCGCAGCGCGAGTTCCCAGCCGTCCGTCGCGCCCCGCACGTACGGTTGCAGCACACCGAGGACGAACGGCTCCTCGGGCCCGTCGAGGTCCGCGAGCAGCCAGCCGGCCGGTGCGGGCACCCGGGGGCAGTCCTCGCGCGCCAGCGCCAGGGGCAGTTCGAGGTCCGGGTTGGTGCCCGGGAGGGTCCGGCGCAGGAGTTTGAGGATGAACGTATCTCCATAGATAACCGACGAGTTGGACTGTTCGGCGGTGACCAGACGCGGAGCCAGCCCGGCTCCTATCGGGTGGTCGGCGTGTCCCTCGAAGCGCAGCCGTCCGACCCGGGCCCGGGTGCGGATCGCCTCCAGGAGGACGGTGGTCGCCCGGGGGTCGTGCAGCGCCTCGTACACGGCGCGCCCCGCGAGCGGTCCCTGCGCGGGACGTCCGATGAGCGCGGGCGCCAGCCAGGGCGGCAGGGTCTCCCGCACCCCGAGCAGCAACTGGTAGCAGTCGCCGGGGTGCGTCTCGGCGCCCTGGGCGGGCACGTCCGGTTGATGGGCGCGGACGAGGAGGTGCAGCAGGCCCGGTGCGCCGTCGTGGGGCAGCAGTTCGGTGGCGGCGACGAGAGTGAAGCCCGTGACGGGGCGGCCCTTGCCCGCGAACCAGCGCTGCCGGGGCAGCCACTCCCGCAGCAGCGGGTCGAGGGAGGCGAGAAGAGCGGACCTGATCGCGGCGGGACGGGTGACGGCTTCCGGCATCGCGTGCGTCCTTTCCCCGGGGATGGTCGGGGTGGTTCCTGTTGGGTGCCCCGGGCGGGGCGGCGAAAACCGCCCCGCCCCGGCTTCTACGCGAGGTCCTTGCGTAGGCGGAACCAGTAGAAGCCGTGGCCTGCGAGGGTGAGGAGGTAGGGGAGTTCTCCGATGGGGGGGAAGCGGACCTGGCCGATGA